>NZ_ASSI01000166.1:0-16589 GCF_000466765.1 Burkholderia sp. AU4i
GCCGCGCCGCCGGGCGCACGCCCGGCGGCGGCGCCCGTGTCGTCGACGAATACGCACACGAGCGGCCGGCCCGACGCCACCGCGCGCGTCAGCGCGGGCTGATCGGTCACGCGCAGATCGTCGCGGAACCAGACGATCGCGGGAGCAACGGACGACTTGGCGGACACGGGCACCTCGATGACGAAAGCAGGAAGAGACGCGTATTGTCGCGGCTGTGCCGCGCGGTGTCGATGTTCGGCACGCCGGCGGATCGACGACGGTCACGGCCGTCGCGCTCCCCCTGCCGCCCCCGGTGAAACGCCTTAGTCCATTCCGACGATTCTTCTCCGCATGCGCCGGCCTACGCTCGATGTCGGGTACGCCGCACGGCACCTGCCGGCCGATGCCGGCGCGGACCTTTCCGACTGCTGCGGCGCCCGGCCGGGCGCGCGGCCTCACCCGATACTCACCCCCAATTCACCCCCCTACTCACCCGATACGCCGCCATGACCAAACCCTCGAATCTCGTCACCTCGATCACCGTCGACATCGACGCACCGGCCTCCGTCGTATGGGAAGTGCTGACCGACTTCCCGCGCTACGGCGAATGGAACACGTTCTGCGTCGGCTTCGAAACGACCGGCAGGCTCGGCGATTTCGTGCACATGCAGGTGCGGATTCCCGGCGCGGAAACCGTGATTCCCGTCGACGAGATCCTCGTCGCGTGCGAACCGGAACGCCTGCTGTCGTGGGAGCAGCGCCCGACCGACGACAACAAGGACGCCGCGCGCCGCGACCAGTACATCGACGCGATCGGCGCGGAACGCTGCCGTTATTTCACGACCGACCAGTTCCTCGGCATCAACGCGGACACGATCATGCAGAACCACGGTGCTTGGGTGAAACAGGGTTTCGACCAATGCGCGCGCGACGTGAAGCGGCGCGCCGAAGCGCTCCATGCGGCACGCCGGCGCAACGGCGCGTGACCGGGAGCCGCCGATGCCCGATCTGCAAACGCTGTCCGACCATCACGACATCCGCGAGCTGATCGTCGCGTATTCAACCGCGATCGACGCGCGCGACTTCGACGCGCTCGACGCGGTATTCACGCCCGACGCGGCGATCGACTATCGCGCGATGGGCGGCATCGCGGGCCGTTATCCGGACGTGAAGGCGTGGCTGCGCACCGTGCTGCCGCGGTTTCCGCAGTACCAGCACCTGGTCGGCAACCTGTCGATCCGGCTCGACGGCGACACCGCGCGCGGCCGCACGATCTGCTTCAATCCGATGGAAGTGGCGCTGCCGGACGGCGGCACGCAGGTGATGTTTCTCGGGCTGTGGTACGTCGACCGGTTCGCGCGTACCGCGCTCGGCTGGCGCATCGTCGAGCGTGTCGAGGAGCGCTGCTACGGCCACAACGTGCCGGCCGCGCTCGCGGGCGCGACGGGTTGATCGCGCCGCAACCCGCCGGCCGCGATCCGCCGCCCGCGATGCGCACGCCGTGCGCGGGATGCACGGCGTGCGCGTCGCGGGCCGTAGCGTCAATCGAGCCGGAACGCCGCCTCGAACCGCTCGGCGAACGCGTCGAACTCGGTTTCCGGCAGATGATTGATGCCGCCCGCGCGCTTGCGCCCGCCGCCGGTCGGAAAACCGCGACAGAACTCGTCGGCGCCGAGCGGCCGGCCGTCGGGCACGCGCACGCTGACGACGAGCCCGCCGTCCGCGCGCGGCGACAACACCGCGAGCGCCGCATGCGGCGCGTTGCGCATCCGCTCGTTCGCGAGCATGCCCGTCGCGCGCCGCGCCCATGGATGATCGGGCATCCGGACCAGCGTCGCGCCGGGCACCTCGCGCAGCGGCGCGAGTGCGCACGCCCGTGCCATGTCGTCGCGATAGCCGTCGCGCAGCGCGGCAAACACGGCGGTCTCGCGCACGAACTCGAGCGGGTCGACGCACGGCAGCATCGCGTCGGCAAGTGCCGCCGGGTCGAAATGCAGATCGCCGACACACTCGCCGTACGCGTTGTAGTTCAGGTAGAGGCCCAGTTCGGCGAGCGTGTCGCGCTCCGCGTCGTCGATCCCGTGCTCGCGCGCGAGCGCGCCGCCGAGCGCCGGCAACTCGTCGCCGAATGCCGCGACGATCGCCCAGCGCACGTGCCGGCCGCCGAGATAACGGTTCACGATCGCGCTCGTGCAGACGTCGGCCGCCGTGTCGATATGCGCGTCGAAGCGCGGATCGTCGGGCAGCTCGCCCGCGAAGTGATGGTCGAAATAGCGGACCGTCGCGCCGTCGCGCAGCAGCCGCGCGCAGGCATCGCGATTCTGGTCGTGCGACACGTCGAGCACGGTGACGATGTCGCCCGCGCGCGCGTCGATCCGCTCGAGCAGCTTGATGTCGCGCTTCACGCCGGTCACGAGCGTGCCGCGCACGCCCTCCGCGAGCCGCAGTTGCTGAAGCGCGCACAGGCCGTCCGCGTCGCCGTTGAACGCAAGGAAGTGTCGTTCGTCGTGGTTGTCCTGCATGATCCTTTGCTCCGTCGTCAGGGCATGAAATCGCCGCCATTCGCGTCGAGCGTCGCGCCCGTCACCGCGTTCGCGTAGTCCGACGCGAGGAACAGCGCCGCGCGCGCGCAGTCGTCGTCGGTCGGCAGCTTCGCGAGCGCGATGTTCGACGCGACCGGCGCGATCACCTGCTCTTCCGTCATCCCGTATTCGGCCGCCGCCTGCCGGAAATACGTCCGGGTCGGCACGCCCCACATCCACCCCATGTGGATGCTGTTCGCGCGAATGCCGTGCACGCCGAGTTCGCGCGCCAGGTATTTTGCCGCAACGGCGAGCGCTCCCTTCGATACAGCGTAGCCGCCTTCCCCTGCAAACGGCTTGCGGGTCGCCTGCGTGTTGATCATCACGATCGCGCCGCGCTTGTGCCGCTTCATGTGCGGCACGACTTCCTGCGTAAGCGCCATCGTGCCGAACACGTTGGTGTCGAACACCGCGCGCCAGCCGTCGAGGTCGGCATCCTCCACCGGTTCGGGAAACCTGCCGTGCACGAATGCGCTGTTCACGAGCGCATCGATCCGGCCGAAGCGCTCGACGGCCTGCGTCGCGAGCTGCCGGCATTGCGCACGATCGGTGATGTCGGTCTTCACCTTCAGCACGTCGCAATCGACGCCGAGTGCACGGATCCGCGTTTCGGCGTCGTCGAGCTTTTCCGTCGTGCGCGCCGCGACGACCACGCCGCACGCGCCCTCGCGCGCGGCCTCGACGGCGAGCTTCACGCCGAGCCCCGGCCCGATCCCGGAAATCACGACGATCTTGTCCTTCAGCAACATGGCTTGTCTCCTGGTTGTCGTTGGTGTCGCGAGCCCGGCCGTCAGCCGGCCGCCCGCAGGTGCCGCGCGCGATACGCGGCGAAGTCGCGCGCGAGCTGCGCATCGGTGAAGCCGAAGCGCGCGATCGAATAGTCGTGCGCGGCACGCTTGTCGCGGCCGTTGCGCGCCATCCAGTCGGCCATCGCCGTGCGCCGCCGCGCATCGAGCGGCATGCCGGCAAACGCGTACACGGCCTCTGCCACGCCGAGCGGATTCGACACCGTGTCCTCGAAACGCACGTCGAGGAAGCGGCCGGCCGGCAGCGCATCGCGCGCGGCCATCGCGGCGCCGATCGCGCGTGCCATTCCGGCGTTCCACTGCGCGCCGACGGCAAGCGGATCGGGATCGTCCGCATACATCTGCCACAGCGTGTGCGCCATGCTGGCCATCGACGGAATCGTCTGCGCCGGGTCGCGGTGCGTGAGCACGACCTGCGCGCGCGGGAACACACGGCACAGCACGTCGAGCGCATGCAGGTGCTGCGGCGTCTTCAGCAGCCAGCGCGTGGCCGGCGCGACGCCGCGCCGCGCCTTCTGCCATTGCAGGAACTGCAGCATCCGCTTCAGGTACGTATAGACCGGCGTGAGATCCTGCCACGCGAGCCACGCCGTATAGCGCGGCACGTTGGCGTACGAGTCCATCGCGCACACGAACGAGTGCTCCATCAGCATGAACTCCTCGTCGGCGAGCATCGCGTCGAGCGGATGAATCGTCAGGATCTGCGGAATGCAGTCGATCATCGTCGCGACTTCGGCCTGCGCGCGGGCAATGCGCACCGCCGGCTCGGCCAGCGTCTCGCCCGCGAGCGGCGCCGGGTAGCGGGTCTCCCACCACGCGGCAGTATGGAAGCGCGGATCGACGGCCAGCAGCCGCTGCAGCAGCGTCGTGCCCGTGCGCGGCAGGCCGACGATCACGAGCGGATCGTCGATCGCGATGTCCGCGATTTCCGGATGGCGCCGGAAGTAATCCTCGACGACGAGCCGGTTCACGAGTTGCCCGACGAGCTTCTCGCGCATCATCGCCGCGCCGCGTTCGGACAGCCCAGCTTCGTCGATCAGCGACGCGCACATCACGTCGAGCGCCTCGCGATACGGTCCGTCGCCGAACGCGGTGAGCCCGCCCGTGCGCGACACGGCCTCGGCGAGCAATCCGCCGGCATCGAGCTGCGAGCGGACCAGGTCGATCGGCGCGTTCATGCGGCCTCCTTCAGCGCGGCGAGCTTCACGACCCGCGTGCGCGGATGCACCGGCTGCGCGGCGCCGACCCAGCGCCAGCAGATCGTGCCGGTGCGATGCCCGGCCGTATCGAGCCAGTTCGCGTCGCCCGGCCGCGCGGCCGCGACGACCACCGTCACGCCACCATCCGCATTCCGGCGTGCGCCGTGCTTGTTCACGCAGATATCGAAGTGCCGGTAATCGAGCGACTCCATCCAGTAGTTGTTGAGCTGCACGTTCCAGAAATCGCAGTCGGGCACCGTGTCGACGTCGATCACGAGCGCCTCGTCGTCGGCCAGCTCCCAGCACGAGTGGTAGTAGTAGATGTTCGGGTCGCCGCCGACCGACTGGCACAGCGCCTGGTCGGCGGGCGGCAGCGCGTTCACGTGCGACCGGTAGCCCGCGGCCCAGTCGGCGAACAGCTTCGCCGTCTGCTCGACGAACTGCGCGGCACGCGTGAGGCCGCCCTGCAGCACGAGCGGATCGAGCGGCGCCGGGCGGTCGTGCGCGCCGATGCGTTCGATCTTCAGTTGCGCGGGCGTCTCCGTGCGCCGGTCGAGGAATGTCTGGCGCACCAGCAACGCGTTGGTGCCGGGCTCCATGCGTACCCAGTTGCCCGCGCGCGGTGTCTCGCCGAGCACGATCTCGAAGCTGCCGTCCGGTGCGATCTCGAGCTGCTTCGCATCGAGAAAGCCCGTCTGCAGCATCTTGCCGTCGGTCTCGTAGCCGCCCTTCTGCGTGCCGAAGCTCAGGTAGGCCACCGTGCCGCGCCGCCCCGTCACGCGGTATTCGCAACGGCCGTCGAGCCGCGCGTACTGGTACAGGTTGTCGGGATTGTCGGCGCCGATCTTCGCGGTCTCGTGCGACGGCGAGAAAAAGCCGGGCCACGCGCCGTCCGCGAATTCGACGTGCATTTCGAGCGCGATGCGCATCAGCCGGCTCAGGTAACGGAAGCCTTCCGCGCGTGTCAGTGGATCGTCCGGCGCCTCGGCGCGCAGGATCTGCTCGCCGCTGCGTTTCAGGGTGTCGCAGAAATCGGCCCAGGTCTGGCCCGAAAGCAGTTGCGTGGCACGTGTGTCGTCCGTCATGTGTCGTCTCCGCCGATGGTCGAGCGCTCACCTTAAGCGCCGGCGTCGCGCACCTCTTCGTCCGGGTGGACTAAGGAAAGATCCGCTCCACCGCCGTGCCGCGGTTTAGTCCACCCGGACGAAGAGCGGCATGCCGCTCGCTCGATACCGTTGGCGTCATGCACGAAACGCCGCACATGTCGCGCGGCGCCGGCATGAAACAAGGAGACGAACGATGTTGACCCACTTGGAGCGACTGGAGGCCGAAAGCATCCACATCATGCGCGAGGTGGTGGCCGAGAGCGAGAACCCGGTGATGCTGTATTCGATCGGCAAGGACAGCTCGGTCATGCTGCATCTCGCGATGAAGGCGTTCTACCCGGCGAAGCCGCCCTTTCCGCTGCTGCACGTCGATACGACGTGGAAATTCCGCGAGATGATCGCGTTTCGCGACGAGACGGCCGCGCGCCTCGGCCTCGACCTGCGCGTGCACGTGAACCCCGACGGCCTCGCGAACGACATCAATCCGTTCGCGCACGGCTCGGCCATGCACACCGACGTGTGGAAGACGCAGGGGCTCAAGCAGGCGCTCGATCATTACGGCTTCGATGCCGCGTTCGGCGGTGCGCGCCGTGACGAGGAGAAATCGCGCGCGAAGGAACGCATCGTGTCGCTGCGCTCCGAGCAGCACCGCTGGGACCCGAAGCGCCAGCGCCCCGAACTCTGGTCGCTGTACAACGCGCGCAAGCGCAAGGGCGAAAGCCTGCGCGTGTTCCCGATCTCGAACTGGACCGAGCTCGACATCTGGCAGTACATCCAGCTTCACGACATCCCGATCGTGCCGCTCTACTTCGCGAAGGAGCGGCCCGTCGTCGAACGCGACGGCACGCTGATCATGGTCGACGACGAACGCCTGCCGCTGCGCCAAGGCGAAGTGCCGCAGATGCGCAAGGTGCGCTTTCGCACGCTCGGCTGTTATCCGCTGACGGGCGCGATCGACAGCGATGCGAGCTCGCTCGACGACATCCTTCGGGAAATGCGCGAGACGCGCACGTCGGAACGACAAGGACGCCTGATCGACAGCGATTCGGCCGGCTCGATGGAGAAGAAGAAACAGGAGGGATATTTCTGATGGCACACGTTCTCACCGCGCCCGAGGCACACGCACACGCGACGCCCAACATGCACGCCGACGATGCGCAGACGAAGGACCTGCTGCGCTTCATCACGTGCGGCAGCGTCGACGACGGCAAGAGCACGCTGATCGGCCGCCTGCTCTACGAATCGAACATGCTGTTCGACGACCAGCTCACGCAGCTCGAAGCCGATTCGAAGAAGGTCGGCACGCAGGGCGGCGAGCTCGATTTCGCGCTGCTCGTCGACGGCCTGTCGGCCGAGCGCGAACAAGGGATCACGATCGACGTCGCGTACCGCTTCTTCGCGACCGCGCGCCGCAAGTTCATCGTCGCGGACACGCCCGGCCACGAGCAGTACACGCGCAACATGATCACCGGCGCGTCGACCGCCGATCTCGCCGTGATCCTGATCGACGCGCGCAAGGGCGTGCTCACGCAGACGCGCCGTCATAGCCATCTCGTCGCGCTGATCGGCATCAGGCGCGTGGTGCTCGCGATCAACAAGATGGACCTGGTCGACTACGACCGGGCCGTGTTCGAGCGCATCGACGCCGACTATCGCGCGTTCGCGGCCGAGCTCGGGCTGGCGGAGATCGTCAGCATCCCGATGTCGGCGCTGCGCGGCGACAACGTGATCGCGCCGGGCACGCGGATGCCGTGGTACGCGGGCCCGACGCTGATGCAGCATCTCGACACGCTGCCGCTCGCCGCGCGCGTGACGCGCGACGAGCCGTTCCGGCTGCCGGTGCAGTGGGTCAACCGCCCGCACCTGAATTTCCGCGGCTACGCGGGCAGCATCGCATCGGGCGAGATTCGCGTCGGCGAGCGCGTGCGCGTGCTGCCGTCCGGCAAGGAGAGCCGCGTCGCATCGCTGATCACGCAACGCGGCGAAAGCGACATCGCGCACGCCGGCGACGCGGTGACGCTCACGCTCGCCGACGAGATCGACATCAGCCGCGGCGACATGATCGCGCGCGCGGATGCGCCGCCCGAGGTGGCCGACCAGTTCGAGGCGACGCTCGTGTGGATGCACGACGCGCCGCTGCTGCCCGGCCGCCCGTATCTCGTGAAACTCGGCACGCAGACGGTCGGCGCGACCTGCGCGACGCCGAAGTACAAGGTCGACGTGAACACGCGCGAGCATCTCGCGGCGCGCACGCTCGCGCTCAACGAAATCGGCGTGTGCAACCTGAGCTTCGACCGGCCCGTGGCGTTCGATCCGTACGACCGCAACCGCCACACGGGCGGCTTCATCGTGATCGACCGCTTCACCAACGACACGGTTGGTGCCGGGATGCTGCACTTCGCGCTGCGCCGCGCGCACAACGTGCACTGGCAGGCCGTCGACGTCGACCGCGCCGCGCGTGCCGCGCAGAAAGCGCAGACGCCGCGCATCGTGTGGCTGACGGGGCTGTCGGGCGCCGGCAAATCGACGATCGCGAACCTCGTCGAGAAGCGGCTGCACGCGCTCGGCAAGCACACGTACCTGCTCGACGGCGACAACGTGCGGCACGGGCTCAATCGCGATCTCGGCTTCACCGAGGCCGATCGCGTGGAGAACATCCGGCGCGTCGCCGAAGTCGCGCGGCTGATGCTCGACGCGGGGCTCATCACGCTCGTGTCGTTCATCTCGCCGTTCCGCTCGGAACGCGAGATGGCGCGTGCGCTCGCCGGCCCCGACGAGTTCGTCGAGGTGTTCGTCGACACGCCGCTCGCGGTCGCCGAGGAGCGCGACCCGAAGGGCCTGTACAAGAAGGCGCGGCGCGGCGAGCTGAAGCATTTCACGGGCATCGATTCGCCGTACGAGCCGCCCGCGCGGCCCGAACTGCGCGTCGATACGGTCGCCGAGTCCCCTGACGAAGCGGCCGGGCGCATCGTCGCTTACCTGCTGCGCGAGCGCGCGGCGTAGGCGCCGCAGGCGGGCAGCCCGGCGGCTGCCCGCCTGCCCGCCCGGGCGCGCCGCCTCCTCCGTTCGGACGACGCGGGCCGCCGGGCGGCCGGTATGCTGGCTCGGGAACCCTACCCCCGATCCAGGAGAACACGAGCATGCCCATCGCGCTGGCACCCGGCGATCCGGCCGCGCACGACGGCTTCGACGACGCGGCGTGGACGGCGCGCGAACTCAGCGCGTGGCTCGGGCTCGTCTATCAGGGCCCGTCGGAAGCGACCCCGTGGGCCGGCTTCCTCGAAGCGGTCCGCGTGCGGCTCGACGCGCGCTTCACGACACTGGTGCTGCGCAACCCGGGCGGCGCACGGCACGGGCTCATCATCAACGCGTCGGCGCACGGCCCGCTGCTGCCCGGCGAGCCGTCGTACAGCGAGCAGTTCTATGCGCTGTGCCCGTTTCTCGATCAGCCGCCCGGCCAGGTCTTCACGGCCGACCGGCTGTTCGGCGAAACCGCGTGGCGCGCGCACGATTTCTACCGACAGTATCTACAGCCGCTCGACCTGCGCTACATCCTCGGCGCGAACCTGCGCGGCGAACGCGGCGTCGAATGCGCGTTCTTCGTGAGCCGCGCGCACGGCGGGCGGGACTTCGACGCGGCCGAACGCGCGCAGGTCGCGACGCTGCTGCCGCACCTGCAGCGGGCAGTCGAACTGCACGCGGCGTTCGACGTGCTCGACGCCGAACGCGCGCTGTACGCGGGCACCGTCGACCGGCTCGATGTCGGCACCGCGATCGTCGACGAGGACGGCCGCGTGATCAAGCGCAACCGCATCGCCGAGCGGCTGATCGAGCAGCAGGACGGGCTGTGCGTGCGCCACGAGCGGCTCCACGCCTCGTGCCCGCTCGACGAGCGCCGGCTGCAGAAGGCGTTGCAGGCCGCGCTCGAGCATTTCCGCGCGGGCGCGCTCGCCCGCATCGAAGCCACCACGCTGTCGCGCCCCGGCGGCGCGATGCCGTTGAGCGTGCTGCTGCGCCCGCTCGCGCCCTACCGCGGTGCCGAGGACCGCCGGCACCGGCCGGCCGTCGCGGTGTTCGTGCGCGATCCCGTGTCGTCGCCGCAGACGTCGCGCGACATGCTGCACCGGCTGTTCCGGCTCACGCCGATGGAAACCGAAATCGCGCTGCTGCTCGTCGACGGGTTGACGCTCGACGAGGCTGCCGCCGCGACCGGCATCACGAAGAACACCGCGCGTGCGCACCTGCGCGGCATCTTCGCGAAAACGGGCGCAACGCGGCAGGCCGTGCTCGTGAAGACGCTGCTCAACAGCGTCGTGTCGATGGCGTAGCGGCCGCGAGAGTAACCGCCGGACGGGTTGCCGGGGAGCGCACCACGCGCGCGAATCACCACCGGGTACCCCGGCCACTGGTACGCACTCGTTTCATGTCATATGTCATCAGACATTGAAAACTGCCCGACGGATCTCGTGAAATTCCCCAATATCTGAGAAATTCCCGGGTAAACCCGCGACGTCTTCACCGGCACTCAGGCGTACCATGTCATACGACGACATACTACACAGCCCCGCCCGACTGGAGACACGCTTGAACCCGCCCTCGCCCTCCCTGCCCGGACGCGACCCGCTCGCGTCCGCCGTCTCGAAAGTGAAGTGGCATGTACTGCCGCTCGTGCTGATCATGTTCATCGCGAACTACATCGACCGCGTGAACGTCGGCTTCGTCGACCGCCACCTCGAAGCGTCGATCGGTATCGGCGCGGCCGCGTACGGCCTCGGTGCCGGGTTGTTCTTCGTCGGCTACGCGCTGTTCGAGGTGCCGTCGAACCTGCTGATGCAACGCTACGGCGCCCGCGTGTGGCTCGCGCGGATCATGGCGACGTGGGGCATCGTCGCGGCCGCGATGGCGTTCGTGTGGAACGACACGTCGTTCTATGCCCTGCGCTTCCTGCTCGGCGCGGCCGAGGCCGGTTTCTTTCCCGGCGTCGTGCTGTACCTGTCGCAATGGCTGCCGCCGCAGGAGCGCGGCAAGGCGATGGCGATCTTCCTCGGCGGCTCCGCGTTCGCGTCGGTGCTGTCCGGGCCCGTCACCGGTGCGCTGCTGTCGATCCGCGGCTTCGGCCTCGAAGGCTGGCAGTGGATGTTCCTGATCGAAGGGCTGTTCTCCGTCGCGCTGTGCGGCGCGAGCTGGCTGCTGCTGAAATCGCACATCCGCGACGCGACGTGGCTCACGGCCGAGGAACGCACGGCGCTGCAGAACGCGCTCGACGAAGAACGCGCGACGCGCGACGTGCGCTCGAACGTGCCGGTGCGCGCCACCGCGCTGCTGCGCGATCCGCAGATCGTGCTGTTCTGCTTCCTGTATTTCTCGATCCAGCTGACGATCTACGCGGCGACGTTCTGGCTGCCGACGATCATCCGCAAGATGGGCGGCCTCACCGATTTCCAGGTCGGCCTGTACAACACGATTCCGTGGATGATCGCGATCGGCGCGATGTACGGCTTCGCGGTGCTGTCGTCGAAATGGAAACATCCGCAGCGCTGGCTCGCGTTCGCGCTCGTGCTCGCCGCGTGCGGGCTGTTCGCGTCGACGTCGCACGATCCGGCCTGGTCGTTCGCGTCGATCTGCTTCGCCGCACTCGGCTTCAAGGCCGCGGCGTCACTGTTCTGGCCGATCCCGCAGGGCTATCTCGACACGCGCGTGGCCGCGGCCGTGATCGCGCTGATCAACTCGGTCGGCAACCTCGGCGGCTTCGTCGCGCCGACGGCCTTCGGTTATCTGAAGCAACATACGGGTTCGATCACGGGCGGGCTGTATGCGCTCGCGATCGCTTCGCTCGTCGCCGCCGTGGCCGCGCTGTTCGCGCGCACGCACCGGCGCAGCGATCCGCCGCGCGGCCTGCCGGCCGACACCGCCCTGACGAACGCATCGATACTCCGCCATGCCGAACACTGACCGCCTGACCGTCGTCGTCTCGAACGCCGCCGACGCCGACCTCGCCACGTTCTCCCTCGCGGCCGACGGCACGCTCGCGCCGCTCGCCCGCTATCCCGCGGCCGACGTCGCGATGCCGATCGCCGTGCAGGCCGACCGCGCGCGGCTCTATGTCGCGACGCGCGGCGAACAGCCGACGATCGTCGCGTTCCGCGTCGTGCCGGCCACCGGCGCGCTCGTGCGCATCGGCGCGACCGCGATCGACGCGAGCCATGCATACCTGTCGCTCGACCGCAGCGGCCGCTGGCTGCTCGGTGCATCGTACGGCGGAAATTCGCTGAGCCTCTACGACGCCGCGCGCGTGCGCGACGGCGACGGCACGCCGCTGCAGGTCGTGGGCGGCATCGCGAACGCGCACTCGGTGATCGTGTCGCCGGACAACCGTTTCGCCTATGTCAGCTCGCTCGGATCGGATCGCGTGTTCAGCTTCGCGCTGATCGAGGACGCGGCCGGCCTGCGCGCGCTCGAACACGGCGAAACGCGCGTGCCGGCCGGGTTCGGCCCGCGCCACCTGCAGTTCGCGCGCGACGGCCGAACGCTCGTCGTCGTCAGCGAATTCCAGGCCACGCTCGCCACGTTCGCGTGCGACCCCGACACCGGCCGGCTCGGCGAGGTGCACGTGAGTGCGCGCCATCCGGCCGTCGCCGAACTCGCGCCGGGCCATGCGCGGCCGCCCGCGCCCGCCGAGCCCTCCGTCTGGGCCGCCGACCTGCACCTGAGCCCCGACGGGCGTTTCGCCTACGTCAGCGAACGCACGTCGAGCCGCCTGCTCTGCTATCGCCGCACCGCTGACGGCACGTTCGAGCCCGCGCACGCAACGGCCACCGAGACGCAGCCGCGCGGGTTCGCGATCGACCCGTCGGGGCGCTGGCTCGTCGCGTGCGGCGAACAGTCGGAATACGTGTCGGTGTATGCGATCTCGCAGGACGACGGCGCGCTGTCGCCGCACGCACGCGTGCCGGGCGGCCGCGGCGCGAACTGGGTCGAGATCGTCTGAAGAAGGGATACGTGGAGCATGAAGCGGCAGTCCCGCCACGCGGGCCGGCGCATGCCCGCGTTCAGCGCCGCTCGCTCGGCGCGACACCCGTCCAGCGCTTGAACGCACGCGTGAAGTTCGCGCGATCCGTATAACCGACGCGCGCGGCGATCTCGTCCACCGGCAGCCGCGTTCCCTCGAGCAGCCGCAGCGCGTCGCGCAACCGGATCTCGTCGAGCAGCGTCGAATAGGTCGCACCGTATTCGGCGAGCTTGCGCTTGAGCGTACGCGCCGATACATGCAGCTCGCGCGCGACGTCGTCGACCGCCGGATAGCCGCCCTCGCCGCAGATCAGCAGGTTGCGCACACGCTCGACGATGCTTTCCGCATAACCGAGCCGCGCGAGTTCGGCCTCGCACTGCTGCACGATCATCTGCGCGGTGTGCGCGTTCGCGGTGCCGATCGGTTCGTCGAGCAGCGCGGCATCGCAACGGATGCGGTTCGCGCTCGCGTCGAAATGGCAGCGCGGCAGCCGCGCGCGATAACGCTCGAACCACGGCGGCTCGGGCCATTCGAAATGGAGTTCGGCGCGCGACTGCAACGTGCGTCCCGGCACCGGATACAGCAGCGAATTGAACAGGATCGCCGTCTCGACCAGGAAGTTCTCGACCGCGAACTGCCGCAGCCGGCCGAGCGGAAACGCTTCGAGCACGTCGATGTCGACGGTTCCGTCGAGCCGCGCGAGCCGCACCGAGAAGAACGGCACGCGCGTCGGCAGGTAGCGGATGCCGAGCGAGATCGCCTCGCCGAGCGTCGCGCAGCTCATCAGCCCGAAGCCGATCAGTCCCGCTTTCGTCAGGCTGCTGCGCAGGCCGATCTCGATCGCGATCGACGGATCGCCCGTCGCGTCGAGCAGGTTGAACACGATCGCCGCCTGTTGCAGCGGCGTGATGCGCGCATCGGGCTGCGCGAGCCGGTCGCGCTCGACACCCGAGCCCGCGAGAATGCGTCCGCCGTCGATACCGCGCTCCTCGGCCAGCATCAGCATGAACAGCGCATACGCGGACGACACCGTCGCCTTGTTCAACTGGCGCGCGGCATCCGGGACGGACAGGGCCATGCGGAGGACTCCGGAGCGGTTTCGGCGGATTGTAGCGCCGCTGGCCCGCAATGACACCGGGGCGAGACTCTAGCCGCGCCGGCCGGCCGACGTGGCCCGAAATGACACCGCCATTGGCACCCGCGGCCCTCGCGGGCGGCCCGGTGCGCGCCTATGCTTGTCACATCGGCATAACGCCCCACTCTTTCCGCAGGAATCCGGTCGATGAGCCAACCCGCACGAACCGCCTTTCGCCACGACGCGGACAAGGTCGCGTACGTCCGCCGCGAGGTCAACGCCGCGAGCGACGCGATCCGCGCGCGCTTTCCGCTGCTCGACAACCAGAACCTCGTCGGCGCGACCGTGATGGCCGTGTCGGTGAGCGCGATGCTCGCGATCGCCTGGCTGTATGCGCGCGGGGCGATCGCGTGGTACGTCGCGCTGCCGCTCGCCGCGTTCGTCACGTCGCTGATCCACGAGCTCGAGCACGACCTGATCCACCTGATGTACTTCAAGAAGACGCCGTGGGCCTATCACCTGATGATGGCGCTGTGCTGGCTCACGCGGCCCGGCACGATCAACCCGTGGACGCGGCGGCGCATGCACCTGCATCACCACAAGGTGTCGGGCGGCGAATCGGATCTCGAGGAATTCGGCATCACCAACGGCGAGCGCTGGGGCGTGAAGCGCCTGCTGATGATCGCCGACGGCATGCTCGCCGTCGTGCTGCGGCCGGCCGCGATGCGCCGCAAGGTCAAGCAGTACGTGGCCGCTCAGCCGGTGCAGGCCCCGTCCGAACGCTTGCAGTTGCGCGTCGAGCAGGTGTCGTCGTACATGCCGGTCGGTCACGTGTATTACGTGCTGTGGCATGCGTTCATCGTCTATCACGCCGGCCTGTTCGCGCTGCATGCGTTCGGCTACGCGGTGACGGTGCCGGCCATCGTCGCGCGCGTGATGAGCGTCGTCGATTTCCTGGCCGTGGTGTGGCTCGGGCCGAACTTCGTGCGCAGCTTCTGCATCAACTTCGTCAGCTCGAACATGCATTACTTCGGCGATATCGATTCACGCAACGTGATCCAGCAGACGCAGGTGCTCAACCCGTGGTGGATGCTGCCGTTCCAGCTGTTCTGCTTCAACTTCGGCAGCACGCATGCGATCCATCACTTCGTGGTGCGCGACCCGTTCTACATTCGCCAGCTGACCGCGCGCACCGCGCATGCGGCGCTGCGTGAAGTCGGCGTGCGCTTCAACGACGTCGGCACCTTCGCGCGTGCGAATCGCTGGGGCCCGCATCGACCGTCGCGCCGCGCTCGCCACGCGCAAGCCGACGCGTGATGTAAGACCGGCGCCGCGCCGGCTCAGCCGCCGATCGGCGGCATCGGCCCTTGCCCGCGGATCCACGACCAGTTCGCGAGCTCGGCCATTTCCTTGTCGCCGCGGCTGTCGCCGTACGCGAACAGCTGTTTCGGCGGCCGGTTGCCCCACCACCCGCGCAGCCGCACGACCTTCTGCGGCCCCCAGCAGTTTTCGCCGTCGAGCCGGCCGGCAAACGTGCCGCGCTCGAACGCGAGCCGCGTCGCGAGCACCGCATCGAAGCCGGCCGTCTTCGCCCACTTCTCCAGGTACAGCGACGGCGACGCACTCACCAGCACGACTTCATGCCCGCGTGCCCGGTGCTCGCGAATGCGTTCGAGCATTTCCGGACGCACGAGGCCCGGCAAGTAGGTGTCGACGAACGTGCGTGCCTGCGCATCGAGCGCGTCCTCGCGCACGGGCCCGAACGCGAACGACGCGAACTTCGCTTTCGCATCGCCACGCGACAGCAGCCCGGCCTTCATCGCGACGATCCACGGCAATGCACGCAGCCCGGCCCATGCGAAGCGCGGCGTGCCGACCGCATAGCGGACGAAATGGCGAAAGCTGTCGGTCGTCGTGATGGTGCCGTCGAAATCGAATGCGGCAACGATGCGGTCGGTCATGGAGAATCGGCGGGAAAGCAATGAGATGCCCGGGAAGATAGCAGACTCGCGCCGGTGCACGTTAAATGGCGTGACGTGGCGCGGCGCGCGCATTCGTGCGCTTCGCGCCCTATGCGCCGTTCGCTCAGCGCTGCGGCCGCGCCGCCAGCGCCGCCGGCAGCACGACGTTCATCAGGTGATCGGCGCGCGACAGCAGATCGGTCACGCGCTCGTCGAGCCCGCGCAATTGCGCGGGTTGCATGCGGATCTGCTGCACCGCCTGCCCGACGATGTTGCGGCGGTCGAACAGCGTGCGCTCGACGCCCGCATCGTCCGGTGCGCGCACGACGTCCGACACCGCGCTCAGCGCCGCGAGCACGACCACGAGATTTTCCTCCGCATGGCGAACCTTCGCGGCGAGTTCCTCGGTGCGGCGCGGAAAGAAGCCGAGCGACTGCTTGAGCGCACCGAGCGCCGCTCGATAATCGACATGCCCGGCGGACCCGCCGAACCAGCGTTCGAACATGCCGGCCTTGCGCGTCGCCTGCGCGAGCATGCCGGCCATCATGTCGGCCGCGCCGAGTTCGTTGAATTCGCGCGTGGTGGCCGCGACGGCTTCGACGAGGTTGCCCGCCGCCTCCAGCGCGCCGTCGCCGATCGTCGCGACCGTCGTGAGCTTCAGCGGCACCAGTTGCCGGATGTGCCGCTCGATGCGCGGCGCGTAGTCGGGGTAGAGATTCGGGAAGCTGGCCTGCGCGGCGCGGAAGCATGCTTCGAGCTGCGGATGGTTCGACTCGCCGAACACCGCGCGGCCGACCGCCTCGGCCGGCGCGGTGCGCACGGGCCTGTCGGGCGCCGGCCCGAAGTCGAGCGCCTGCGGTGCCGGCCGCTCG
>NZ_ASSI01000167.1:0-16133 GCF_000466765.1 Burkholderia sp. AU4i
GGGGCCGGCCGCGGCCGGCCCCGATCCGGCGCAAACGCCCGCCCCGCGCGGCTCAAACATCAGAAGGATCGGTGGTTCAGCCCTCATTTCAGCGCGCGAAAATGCTCCGACTTGCGGCCCGTTCGCGTTAAACTGCGTCAGGCTGCATTCAACAAAGACATCTTCGCCACTACGGCATCCACGATACGAGGATAGGTTCGATGCGCACTACCGGCTCATCCGGGGCAATGACCCTGCTCACCGAACACGACCCGGCCGACGGCCGCGAACTGCGCTCGCTCCGGCTCGAGGCAACCGGCGACGGCAAAAGCGTGCTGCTGATCGAGATCGACGAACGCAAGCCCGGCATCCATCGCGAAGTCCGCTACGAGATCACGCCGGCCGAACTGATCGCGGCGATCCGCTCGCACGGCGCCGAGCTGCCCGGCGAAAACCACGGCGCCGCGTCGCTCGCCCGCACCTCCTCCTGATTCCGAACGGTGAGCCGCTCGCAGCGCGTCGGCTCACCGCGCCCCTGCCGCCGTCCGGCGCTTTCCGTCATTCCCGCCGTTGTCTTGAAAAAGGCCGATAATCGGCCCATCTGCGTTTCCTGCCCACGCATGTCCTTTTCGGCCAGCCGTCATGCTCCGTGACCTCGTCGCCCAATATGGGCCGCTTCTCGTCTTCGCCAACGTGCTCGCGGCGGCCATCGGCCTGCCGGTGCCCGCGATGCCGACGCTCGTGCTGTTCGGCGCGATGTCCGCGATGCATCCCGAGATGATCGGCTCGCAACTGGTGACGGTGGTGGCGCTGTCGGTGCTCGGCGCATTGATCGGCGACACCGTGTGGTACGTCGCCGGGCGCCGTTACGGCGGCACGACGCTGAAGACGATCTGCCGGCTGTCGCTGTCGCGCGATACCTGCGTGAGAAAGACCGAACGCTTCTTCGGCCGCTACGGCGTGCGCGTGCTCGCGGTCGCGCGCTTCATTCCCGGGTTGTCGCTCGTGTCGGTGCCGATGGCCGGTGCGCTCGGCACGCGCTACCGCACGTTCGCCGGCTACGATGCCCTCGGCGCCGCACTGTGGACGATCGTCGGCCTGGTGGCCGGGCTGGTGTTCTACCGGCAGATCGACTGGCTGTTCGCCGGTGCGAGCCACCTCGGCCGCGCGGTGCTGCTGGTGATCGTCGCGCTGCTCGCCGTGTATGCGGCCATCCGCTGGATGCGCCGCCGCGCGCTGATCCGCCAGCTCGCCAATGCGCGGATCAGCGTCGACGAACTCGACCTGCTGCTGCGCGACGCCACCGCGCCGGTCGTGCTCGACGTGCGCTCGCCCGAGCATCGCAAGCTCGACCCGTTCACGATTCCCGGCGCGCAATTCGCCGACGATCGCCAGATCGGCGACATCGTCGCGCGCTATCCGCTCTCGCAGAAGTTCGTCGTGTACTGCTCGTGCCCGAACGAAGTGACGGCGGCCCTGATGGCGAAGCGCCTGCTCGACGCCGGCTTCACCGATGCGCTCGCGCTGCGCGGCGGCCTCGATGCCTGGCGCGATACGGGCCGCCAGCTCACGTCGCTCGTGGAAGACATGCCGGCCGCGAACGATCCGGTCGCGGGGCTGCACAAGCCGGCCTGATCGTTTCGATCGAAAGCCGGCCGTGCGAAGCGGGGGCGCGTGCCCCCTTCGATCAGAACGCGTGCAGCGGCAGGTTCACGACCAGGCGGTACTCGGTGTTCGTCGCGTCCGAGTAGTGCGCCGAACCGGCGTGCCACATCGCGATGAACGTGACCTTCGTGTCCTTCAGCTTGCCGCTCTGGAACGTGTACGACGGGATGAAGCCGAACTCGTGGTGACGGCCCTGCACCGGCGCGCCGTTGCTCCAGTAGATGCTCGACTTGCTCGGGTCGAGCGCCGCGCTCGCGCTGCCGTCCGCGCCCCAGCCCGTCACGCCCCAGACCATCGCCTTGAAGCCCGGCAGGCCCGCTTCCTTGCCGTAGAACGTGTAACGCAGCTGCAGCGACTTTTCGTGCGGCGCGTTGTAGTCGACGTCCATCGAGTTGGTCAGGAAGATGCCGTTCGTTTCGTTCAGGTAGTCGAAGAACTGGTCGCCGAGCACCTGCTGGAAGCCGAGCAGCAGCTCGTGCGGGCCGTGCTGCGCGGCCAGCGACAGGCTGTACGCGTTGTTGTTGATCTTGCCTTGCAGCGCATCGCCCGTGTCGTGCGTCGAGTAGACGTTGCCGAAGCCCGTCCACTTGATCGTCTGCGGGCTGCCGATGCTGTGCTTCACCGACGCGTAGTACTGGTGCCACACGTCGTCGGCCTGGTTCGCGTACAGCGCGATTTCGCCGTTCGGCGAGTAATCCCACGTGCCGCCGACATACGACAGGCGATTGATGCGCGTGCCGCCGTATTGCGTCGTCAGGTTGGTGAGCGTCGTGTGACCGCGCGCGTCGGTCTTCGTGAAGCTGCCGGCCTCGAGCATCACGTTCTTGAATTCATTGCTGACGAGTGTCGCGCCGAGGAACGTCGGCGGCAGCGCACGGTTGTCGTGCTGCTCCATGAACGGGTTGTCGACGGCCTGCAGACCGTACTTGACCACCGTGTTCGAGATGCGCGCCTTCACGTCGTAGATGCCGGGATAGGCCCATGCGAGCTGGTTGCCGCCACCGCCGCCCTTCGCGATGTGCACCATGCTGCCGGCGCCCTGGCCGCCGTCGAGCTTCAGCGCCGCATACAGCGACGCGTCGAAGCCGATACCGATCAGGCCCGTCGTATAGCCCGACTCGAAGTTCGCCATCGCGCCCTGGACCCACGCGTGGCGATGCGGGCCGCCCTTGGCGTCGAGCACGTCCGCATAGTTGCGGAACAGGAAGTTGAGGTGGCTGTCGGCAATGAAACCCTTCGACTGCGACTGGGCCGACGGCTCGTCGGGCGGCGTGACGGCCTGGGTCGCTTCGGCGTTGACAATGGCGTTCGGGGTCGTTGCCTGCGCAACGGTCGTGCCCGGTGCGGCCTGGGCGACCGTCAGCGGTGCGGGGGCCGCGTCGTCGGCGTGCGCGACGCCCGTCAGCGAAACACCGGCGAGTGCCGGCAGCCCCCAGGCAAGCAGCATTTTCGATGCTGTCCCGATCGTTTTCTGTTTTTTCATCGTAATTCTCGTCTTGTGTTGATATCGTCCACGCCGGCTGCGATCCGCTCCCGGCCCCCCGGCGCGCCCGGTTAAGGACGCGCCTGTACCCGCGGCGCGAAGATCGTTCGCGCCGCACCTACCCCTGTTGACCTGCCTTGGTTATGTTTGCTGCGTCACTTCAGCTCACGCCACACCCGCGCGGATGCACGCGACACGCGCCGCCGACCCCTGCCGAACTTCCGGCAGCGGCACGTCCTGCGCGCACGCGTCTATCGCGACCGGGCAGCGCGT
Source organism: Burkholderia sp. AU4i (assembly GCF_000466765.1). NCBI lineage: Bacteria > Pseudomonadati > Pseudomonadota > Betaproteobacteria > Burkholderiales > Burkholderiaceae > Burkholderia > Burkholderia sp. AU4i. The sequence continues at coordinate 3,401 of NZ_ASSI01000167.1, forward strand.
GCGGAACGCGCAGCCGGACGGCGGGTTGAGCGGCGAGGGCATCTCGCCCGCCAGCAGCATCGGGCGGCGAGCACGCTCGCGCGCCGGCTCCGGCGTCGGCGCCGCATCGAGCAGCGCCTTCGTGTACGGGTGTTGAGGGACGCCGTACACGTCATGCCGCGTGCCGAACTCCATCACGCGGCCGAGATACATCACGAGCACACGCTGGCTGATCGCCTTCACCACGGCGAGATCGTGTGCAACGAAAAGATAGGACAACGACAGTTCGCGTTGAAGATCGCGCAGCAGGTTCACGATCTGCGCCTGGATCGACACGTCGAGCGCCGATACGGGTTCGTCGCAGATCACGAGCTTCGGCTCGCTGATCAGCGCGCGCGCGATGCCGACGCGCTGGCACTGCCCGCCGGAAAATTCATGCGGATAGCGCAGCAGGTGGTGCGCGTTCAGGCCGACGCGTTCGAGCATCGTGACCACGCGGCGGCGCACCTCGGTGCGGCCGAGGCCGGCCTGGTGCGTGACGAGCGGCTCCGCGACGACCTGTTCGATCGTCATGCGCGGATCGAGCGACGCGAGCGGGTCCTGGAAGATCATCTGCACTTCGCGCCGCATCGCGGTGCCGCGCAGGTGATCGGGCGCGACGGCTTCGCCGCGCCATTTCACGGCGCCGGCCGTCATCGGCACGAGCCCGATCAGCGCACGCGCGAGCGTCGACTTCCCGCAGCCCGATTCGCCGACGAGCCCGACGGTCTCGCCGCGCTTCACGTCGAACGACACGCCGTCGACGGCGCGCAGCGTGCCCTTCGGCGACCACGGGTAGCCGCCGAGCGGCACACGGAAATGCACTTTCAGCCCATCGACGGACAGCAGCGTGTCGTCCGTCGCGCCGGTATTGCGGCGTTCATCGACGCTCATCGCAGACCTCCCGTCATATCGGCCACGGGCCGGTGGCATGCGCGCACCGCGCCCACGGCGCCATAGGTTTCGAGCGCGGGGCGCGCCGCGCCGCAGCGTTCTTCCGCATACGTGCAGCGCTTCGCGAACGCGCAGCCGGCTGGCGCGGTGCCGGGCATCGGCGGATTGCCGGGAATCGCGACGAGCGGCGCATCGTCCGCGTCGGTCAGGCGCGGCAGCGCGTTGAGCAGGCCGATCGTGTACGGATGCGACGGCGCCGCGAAAATCGATTCGGCCGGCGCGTATTCGACGGTGCGGCCCGCATACATGACCATCACGTCGTCCGCGAGGCCCGCGACCACGCCCATGTCGTGCGTGATCAGCACGATCGCCGTGCCACGCTCGCGGTTCAGCTCGCGCAGCAGGTCGATGATCTGCGCCTGCACGGTCACGTCGAGCGCGGTGGTCGGCTCGTCGGCGATCAGGATCTCCGGCTCGGACAGCAGCGCCATCGCGATCATCACGCGCTGGCGCATCCCGCCCGAGAACTCGTGCGGATACATGCGGATGCGGCGCGCCGCGTCGGGGATACGCACCGATTCGAGCGCCTCGATCGCGCGCTTCGTGGCTTCCCTGCGCGACAGCTTGCGATGCAGCTGCAGCGTCTCGGTCATCTGCCGCTCGATCGTCAGGAACGGATTGAGCGACGTCATCGGGTCCTGGAAAATCATCGCGATCCGGTCGCCGCGCACCTTGTTCAGCGCGCGCGCATCCATCTCGAGCAGGTTGTCGCCGCGATAGCGCGCGGCGCCCGTCGTCGTGCCGTTGCCGGCCAGCAGGCCGAGCAGCGCCATCACGGTCTGGCTCTTGCCCGAGCCCGATTCGCCGACGATGCCGAGCGTCTTGCCGGCTTCGAGCGAGAACGACACGCCGCTCACGGCGTCGACCGGCGGCGCGTCCTTGCGCGTGAAGCGCACGCCGAGGTTGTCTACTTCCAGCAGTGCACCCATTTCAGCGATCCTTCGGGTCGAGCGCGTCACGCAGGCCATCGCCGACGAAGTTCACGCAGTAGAGCGTCACGCACAGCATGACGGCCGGGGCCAGCAGCAGCCACGGCATCGATTCCAGTTTCTGCGCGCCGTCCTGGATCAGCACGCCCCAGCTCGTCATCGGTTCCTGCACGCCGAGGCCGAGGAACGACAGCACCGATTCGGTCAGCACGATGCCCGGCACCGAGACCGTCGCGTACACGACGACCACGCCGAGCAGGTTCGGCACGACGTGGCGCCGCACGATCGTGGCCGGCGACACGCCGATCGCGCGCGCCGCATCGACGAACTCGCGGCTGCGCAGCGACAGCGTCTGGCCGCGCACGACACGCGCCATGTCGATCCACGAGAACGCGCTGATGGTCAGCACGACCAGCATGAACGAGCGGCCGAACAGGGTCATCATCAGGATCGCGATCAGCAGGTACGGGATCGCGTACATCATGTCGACGACGCGCATCATCACGGCATCGGTGCGGCCGCCCGCGAAGCCCGCGGTCGCGCCCCACGCGACGCCGAACAGGCCCGACACGAGCGTGCCGAGCACGCCGACCTCGATCGACACGCGTCCGCCGATCAGCGTGCGCACGAGCAGGTCGCGGCCGAGCTCGTCGGTACCGAACCAGTGCTGGTTGGCCCAGGTCGGCGGCAGGCTGATCGCGCCCCAGTCGCTCGCGGCCGGGTCGGCGGTCAGCAGCCACGGGCCGACGAAACACGCGATCGTGATCAGCGCGAGCAGCACGAGGCTGAACACGGCCGCACGGTTGTGAAGGAAGCGCGCCATGGCGAGCGCGAGCGGCGAGCGCGAACGCGGCGGCGTGTCGGTCTGCACGGGCAGGCCGACGACGGGAGTAGTCGGAGTCATCGCGGTGCCTCGCTCAATAACGGATGCGCGGATCGAGCCACGCGTACGCGAGGTCGACCAGCAGGTTGAACAGCACGGCGCAGACGGTGGTCAGCACGACGAGGCCGAGCACGAGCGTGTAGTCGCGGTTGATCGCACCGTTCACGACGAGCTGGCCGAGGCCCGGCAGCGCGAACACCGATTCGGTGACGACGGCCGCGGTGATCGACGAGATGCAGACCGTGCCGACCAGCGACACGACCGGCATCAGCGCGGGCTTCAGCGCGTGGCGCAGCACGATCGTCGAGCCCGGCAGGCCCTTCGCGCGCGCGGTGCGGATGTAGTTGCTCGACAGCGTCTCGATCATCGAGCCGCGCATCACGCGCGCGAGCAGCGACATGTTGATGAAGGTCAGCAGCACGATCGGCAGCAGCCGGTACTGCCAGCCGCCGTCGCCCCAGCCGCCCGCCGGCAGCCAGCCGTTGCCGGCCGACGTCTTCAGCAGGATCGCGAAGATCCACACGAGCACGGGGCCGAGCACGAACGGCGGCACGACGTTGCCGACGTTGCCGATCAGCATCACGATGCGGTCGATGAAGCTGTCGCGGCGCACGGCCGCGACGGTGCCGAGCAGCACGCCGAGCCCGATCGAGATCGGGATCGACAGGCCGCCCACGCCGAGACTCACCGGCAGCGCCTTGCGCACCAGGTCGTTCACGGACCAGTCGACGTAACGGAACGACGGGCCGAGATCGCCGTGCAGCAGCGCGTTCAGGTACATCAGGTACTGCTTCCACAGCGGCTGGTCGAGGTGATACTTCGCGTTCAGGTTCGCGAGCGTCGCCGCGGACAGCTGCTTTTCCGTATCGAACGGGCCACCGGGCGTCAGGTGCAGCAGCAGGTAGCAGACGGTGACGACCGCGAGGATCGTCGGCACCGCCCACAACGTACGCCTCAATGCGTAGGCCAGCATGATCGCTCCGCTCAGTGCTTGATCAGGTACATGTCCTGCGACGCACGCATGTCGATCACGTTCTTCAGCGAATAGCCACCGACGTACGGCTTCACGAGACGGTCGGCCGAGTACTGGAACAGCGGCACCATCGGCGTGTCGCTCAGAGCGAGATCGTGTGCCTGCGTGAGCAGCGCGGCACGCGCCTTGTCGTCGAGCTTCTGGTTGCCTTCGTCGACGAGTGCATCGGCCTGCTTGTTGCAGTAGCCGACGGTGTTCTGCGCGCTGCCGCAACGCAGCAGGTCGAAGAACGTCATCGCGTCGTTGTAGTCGGCGAACCAGCCGTCGCGCGCGATCTGCACCTTGCCGTCATGGCGCTGCTTCATCAGCACCTTGAACTCGACGTTCTCGAGCTTCGTGTTGATGCCGAGCTTGGTACGCCATTCGGACGCCGCGAACAGCGCGACCTTCTTGTGCAGGTCGTTGGTGTTGTAGGTCAGCGTGAACGACAGCGGCTTCGCGTCCGAATAGCCGGCCTGCTTCAGCAGGTCCTTCGCGGTCGCGACACGTTTCGCCATCGGCCACGATGCCCAGTCCGGCGTGAACGGCTGCACGCCCTTCGTGCCGTTCGGCATCAGGCCGTACATCGGCTTCTCGCCGGCCTGCGTGAGCTTCTGGGTCAGCACGTCGCGATCGAGCACCATCGACAGCGCCTGGCGCACGCGCTTGTCCTTCAGTGCCGGATCGCTGTTGTTCAGGTAGTAGTAGTACGTCGCGAGCTGCAGGCCCTGGCGCAGTTCGCCGCCGAACTGCTTGCTGACCTGCTGGAAGATCCCCGACGGGATCGAGTAGCTGTAGTCGATCTGGCCGGCCTGGTACATGCGCATCGCCGTCTCGTCGCTCTCGATCGGCAGGTACGTGACCTTGTTGATCACGACCTTCGGCGCATTCCAGTATTTCGCATCCTTCGAGATCACGATGCGGTTGTTCGGCTGCCAGTCGACGAGCTGGTAGGCGCCGTTGCTGACGATGTTGCCCGGGCGCGTCCATGCGTCGCCGAGCTTCGTCACCGTGTCCTTGTTCACCGGTGCGAGCGGCACCATCGCGGTGAGCTCGGGGAAGAACGCGACCGGCACGTCGGTCGTCACTTCCAGCGTGTACGGGTCGACGGCGCGCACGCCGAGCGTCGACGGCGCGGCCTTGCCCGCGATGATGTCCTTCGAGTTCTTCACGAACTCGACGAGGATCGTGTACTTCGAGCCCGTCTTCGGATCGACGAGGCGCTGCCATGCGTAGACGAAATCGGCGGCCGTCACCGGCTGGCCGTTGCTCCACTTCGCGTCGTGGCGAAGCTTGAAGATCCACGTCGTCGGCGTCTTGCGTTCCCACGACAGCGCGACACCCGGCACGACCTGGCCGGCTGCGTCGATGCGCGCCAGCCCTTCGAACAGGTCGAGGCCGATCGTGTTGCCGGTCCACGATTCGATGTGCGCCGGGTCGAGCGACTCGACTTCGGCGGGCACCTGGCGCGTCAGGTCCTGTTGGGGAGCGAGCGCGACGTTCGACGGAACGGAAACGGCGTGGGCGACAGGCGTCAGGGCGAGCGCGGCCAGCACGGCCGACATGGCATGCAAGGATTTCATCGTGGCAGTCTTGAGAAGGGTTGTTCGGTGAGCGTCGCGCGGCGGATGCCGCGGCTTACGCGTGAGACGCTGACGGGCGCAGCGATTGAGGAGGCCCGTGATTCTCGTATTGCATTTTAGTATTCCTTACGTTTCTTTCGACAGGCATTCCGTCTTCGAAACGAAGGAATACCTGTGCGTTAGAACAGCCTCGGCGTACCCACCCAGACCACCACCGACTCGATCTTCGCGGTGTTGACCCAGCTGTGCGGGACCGTCGACTGATAGTGCGAACTGTCACCGGCCTGCAGGACGAACGTCTTGCCTTCCAGCGTCAGCGACACTTCCCCTTCAATCACATACAGGAACTCCTCTCCTGCATGTGTCGTCACCTCGGACCGCTTCTGCCCCGGCGGCATCCTCACGAGGATCGCCTCCAGCTGGCGCCCTTCGGACACGTTCGTCAGCCTCGCGAACAGGTTCGCCGAATCGGCAAACCCGAAGAAGCGCAGCTGCTCGCCTCGGCAGACCGAGCGTTCCTCGCTCGGCGTATCCACGAAGTACTGCACCGTCACACCGAGCGCGTGCGCGATACCGGCCAACGATGTCAGCGACGGCGACGCGAGCCCGCGTTCGACTTGAGACAGAAACGGCTTCGAAATCCCCGCGGCGGTAGCGGTGTCGTCGAGCGTGCGCTTGAGTCGTTGGCGCAACGCGCGAATCTTGCTGCCCAGAGCGGCGGCAGCATCTGCGGACCGCGAGTTTTCAGTGGGGGGAACCATAGCAGGCCGAAAAGTGATCGTCAAAAAATGTTTGATGGAAAATAACTAAGTTAGAACGATATAGCTTAGTCTTCGGGTTCGCACCCGTCTTCGGTGTTGAGCCCGGTGCACTAAACGGGACACGAAGCGAGCGAAACGACGCGCTATCTTGCCAGACTCGCCGGCTTCACAGGCAAGCTGCAAGCGGCTCTCCGGGAATCTTCGGAGGGCCGGCATGAAAGCTTACAAGTAAATGATGAGACGAATGTTCCTGAAAGCTACTGCCACATTAGGAGTTTCCCTAAGTGGCGGATACCAGACGCACCGGACCGGCAGCCGTTACCATGCGCGCGCCGGTCGGGGCCCCTCCCCGCCACACCAGGCGGAGTCAGGCCCCGGCCCGGGCTAACCGCCCGACTGTTCCATCGCCAGCGCAAAGCTTACCCGGCCCATTGTGCATCGGCGCCAGTTCGACCCCAAGACGACGCGCGATCCGTGCCGTCCGTTTCAAACGAGATTGATGATGCAACCACCTGTTTCACAAACCCGATCGTTCACGACGGTCTTCCTCATCGAAATGTGGGAGCGCTTCGGCTACTACGGCATGGCCGCGCTCCTGGTCCTCTTCATGGTCGACCGGCTCGGTTTCACCGACAGCCATGCGAACCTGACCTGGGGTGCGTTTACCGCACTCGTCTATGCCGCGCCGTCGATCGGCGGCTGGATCGGCGACAAGGTGCTCGGCGCCCGCCGCACGATGATCATCGGCGCGTCCGTGCTCTGCGCCGGCTACCTGATGCTGTCGGTACCGAACGACCAGCTGACGTACATGTACGCGTCGCTTGGCGTGATCGTCGTCGGCAACGGCCTGTTCAAGGCCAACGCGGCGAACCTCGTGCGCCGCATCTATGAAGGCGACGACGCGCGCATCGACAGCGCGTTCACGATCTACTACATGGCGGTCAACATCGGCTCGACGGTGTCGATGCTCGCGACGCCGTGGATCAAGGATCACTGGGGCTGGCACACCGCGTTCGCGGTCTGCTGCGGCGGCATGCTGCTCGCGATCCTCAACTTCATGCTGATGCATCGCACGCTCGCACACGTCGGCTCGCTGCCCGACGACCAGCCGATCCGCTGGAAGCGCCTCGGCGCGGTCGCCCTGGGCGGTGTCGGCCTCGCGCTGGTCACGCTGTACGTGCTGCAGCACAAGCAGCTCGCCGTCGCCAGCGTGTGGACGGCAGCGTTCGCGATCCTCGCGATCTTCGCGTACATGATCGCGAAGTCGGAGCGCTCGGAGCGCGCCGGCCTGATCGCGGCGCTCGTGCTGATCGGCCAGGTGATCCTGTTCTTCATCTTCTACGTGCAGATGTCGACGTCGCTGACGCTGTTCGCGCTGCGCAACGTCGATCCGCGCTTCATGCTGTTCGGCACGACGCTGTTCACGTGGAGCGCCGCGCAGTTCCAGGCACTGAACCCGATCTGGATCATGCTGCTCAGCCCGGTGCTCGTGTGGGTCTACAACGCCGTCGCGAAGGGCGGCCGTGACCTGCCGGTCGCCGCGAAGTACGCGCTCGGCTTCGGCGCGGTGGCCGCGGGCTACCTGGTGTTCACGATCAGCGGCCGCTTTGCGGTGGACGGCCGCGTGTCGTCGTGGTTCATGGTGTGGGGCTACGGCCTCTACTCGCTCGGCGAACTGCTGGTGAGCGGCCTCGGCCTCGCGATGATCGCCCGCTACGTGCCGGCGCGCATGAGCGGCTTCATGATGGGTGCGTACTTCGTCGCGACGGGCGTGTCGCAGTATCTGGGCAGCGTCGTCGCGAACTTCGCGCAGATGCCGTCGCACGAACTGCCGGCCACCGAATCGCTGCCGCTCTACCTGTCGCTGTTCGAGAAGCTCGGCTGGCTCGCCGCGATCGGCATGCTGCTCGCGCTGCTGCTGCCGCTGATGAACCGCCTGTCGCGCCAGCACCAGCGTTGTGCGGAAGAGCGCCGCGAGGAATCGCTGCAGGCGCAGGGTGCCGCCACGGCCCAGTAAGGACTATCCCTCGGCGTGCGGCCTGCACGCCACATTCTCCCGCCGGTTGCGCGATTGCGTCCTACACTGGTTGCAAAGCAGTGCATCCGCCGCGATGCGCGCTGGCGGGAGAAGACCATGAAAAGCAAGACCACGAGGCTCCTCCGGATCCTCTCGGACATCCGGTACGCGCAGCGATGCACTGCGCTGCGCGCCGCCCGGGCAGCAACCGAAGCCGACGCGGTACTCGCGGAACGCGACGATCCGGCGCCCGACGAGCGCGACGACGCCGAATCCGACGACCCGACCGCCGTTCCCCGCTCCCGTATCGGCTCACCTCACTGACGCCGCGCCGCACGTTCCGTGCCGCCCGCGCCGCTCACGCGGCCGCACCGCGCCACCGCGCGATCCACGTTCCCGAACCGGCCACGGCCATCATCAGCCCGAGCGCGCACGCGTCGGCCACGAGGCCCACGCCGACGTGCCGCAGGTCGGCACTGCCCACGACCGGATGCAGGAGCGAATCGATGACGAGCGAGATCGCCGCGCCCGCGACGAAGCAGATCAGCCCGCGCTGGCCCACGGCCACGACCGGCCGCACGCCCTGCGCGATCCGCGCGATCCAGCCGAAGCGCACGCAATCGGCCATCAGCCACGCGATGGCGGCGAAGCTCACGACGCGCGGCAGCGCGAGATCGCGCTTGAACACGCCTTCCGGCAGCGGCAACCCCGAAAACAGCTTGTAGCTCGCGCAACCGAGCACGACCGCGCAGGCCAGCCCGGTCGCCGCGGCACCCCAGCGGCCGAGCGCGATGCGCCGGTAGAACGGCTGGCAGCGCGCGAGCACGCCGGCGACGAACATCAGTTGCCACGCGAACGGATTGAAACTCCAGCGGAATCCGTCGGTGTCCAGCAGCTCGGGGCCGAGCCAGCCCGCCGCGATCCACGACGCGACGCCGAGCGCGACGAGCAGCCACGGACGCCGGCGCGCGAACGGCACGAGCACCGGCGACGCGAGCGCGAACAGCACGTACATCGGCAGCACCGACGCGAGATAGGGCTGGCGCTGGAACGTCAGCAGCTCGGCAAGGCCCGTGAGCGGCGACGCGAGCATCACGCTGACGTCGTCGAGCGCGAGGTTCGGCGCATCGATCCCGTAATGGTCGAGCACGGCCGACACGACGAGCATCAGCGTCGAGGTCGCGAGAAACGCGCGGTAGATCTGCATCGCGCGGCGCACGAACCGCCGTTGCGCGGCGCGCGCGCCGTGCCGTTCGGCGATCGCGCCATAGGCGCTCGCGGTCGCGAAACCGCCGAGAAAGACGAAGACCTCGGCCGCGTCGCACAGCGCGAACGCGTGCAGCGTGACGCGCGACAGCACGCTCGCGCCGATGTGGTCGACGACGATCATCAACAGCACGATGCCGCGGAAGAAATCGACTTCGATCAGGCGGCCGCCGCGCGGCGGCCGAGCCGTGGCGGGCGGCACGCTCAACGACATGAGCGCACCCGCACGACAGCGGTGCGGCACGCACCGGGGAATGGATCGGGAAGAAGAAGGCGCGCGGGATCAGCCGCGAAACGCGTATGCCCGCATCGCGCCAACCCGGCCGGCCAGGCACGGAGAGGACCGTTCATTGAAAGGCTGCATACGAAGGGAAGTCGGTGAGGCCAGTCTAATGGCCGATCAGGGGAGACCCTAAGTAACAAAGTGCAACCGAATCTTCTGTTCGATTACACGCGCGAGCCTTGTGATGCGAAGCAGGCGGCGTCGCCAGATTCACGACAGCGCGACGCCAGTTTGCGGTCAGCATCGACGGGTTCGACCGCCGGGCGATGGCGATGGCGATGGCGATGCTGGTGCTGGTGCCGATGCGATCTGCGCCACGTTCCGCGCCGCCGCCGCGTCGCGATCGACGCCTATCCGCGCGCGGGCAGGCGCCGCATCAGCATCGCGCTGTGCCACGCGGTCAGCGCAACGGCGACCCAGATCGGCCCGTACGTCGCGAGCTTCGCGACGCTCAGCGTTTCGCCGAGCAGCAACAGCGACACCGCGACGAGCAGCACGGGCTCGACGTAGCCGAGAATCCCGAACAGGGCCATCGGCAGCATCCGGCTGGCCTTCAGGTAGCTCGCGAGCGCGAGCGTGCTCAGCACGCCGAGCCCCGGCAGCAGCGCGGCCCACAGCACGGGATGGCCGGCCACGCGCGTCGCGCTCGTCGCGACCATCGCGAACGCGACCGGGCACAGCAGCACGATCTCGACCGCGAACGCGGCGAGCGAATCGGCGTTGATCCGCCGGCGCAGCACGAAATACGGCGGATAACCGAGCGCGACGACGAGCGTCGGCCACGCGAACGCGCGCGTCGCCCACACTTCGTGCGCGACGCCGAGCGCGGCGCACGCGACCGCCGCCCATTGCAGCTGATCGAGCCGTTCGTGATAGTAGAAGCGGCCGACGAGCACCATCGTCAGCGGCAACAGGAAATAGCCGAGCGACACCTCGAGCATGCGCCCGTGCAGCGGCGCCCACAGGAACAGCCACAACTGCGCCCCGAGCAGCGCGGCGCTCACGGGCACCGCGATCAGCAGGCGCCAGTCGCGCACGCTGCGCCGAAGGAGGTCGACGAGCGCCGGCCAGCGGCCGCGCAGCGCGATCAGCGCGAGCGCGCCCGGTGCGGTCCACAACACGCGCCACGCGAAGATGTCGAGCCCCGTGAGCGGCGCGAGCAGTTTCGCGTAGGCGGACATCAGCGCGAACAGCGTCGATGCCATCACCGACAGCATGAGGCCGCGCCCGGCCTCCGGATACCCCGTCATGATCGTTCCGTGCCGCTTACTGCTGCTGGAAGCGCTCGAAGCGCTTCTCGGTCCGGCGTTCCTCGAACGTCACCTCGGTCACGCGCGCGGCCGGCGGCCCGTGGCGCAGCCACGCGAGCATCCGGTCGATCTGCGCGCCGGGGCCCTGGATCATCGCTTCGACGGTGCCGTCCTCGAGATTCGCGACCCAGCCGCGCAGCTTCAGCGCATGCGCCTCGCGCACCGTCGCATGCCGGAAGCCGACGCCCTGCACGACGCCGCGCACCCGTACGTAGTAGGTCTCGATCCGTTCGTCCAGTTCATTGCGGCTCATCGCGTCGTCCTCCCGTTGCGTTCAAGCCCGGCATTGTAGTCGCGTCGGCCGCTTCGCACATGCCCGCGCCCGCCGCGGCCTTGCGTCGCCGCGCGCGCCGACCACGTACAATCTCGCCGACGCTCAACCGCCGCGCCGCCCGCGCGCGGCCCTGAAGGAAACGCATGACTGATACCTCCCGCGATCTCGTTCTCGTCACCGGCGCGTCCGGTTTCGTCGGCTCGGCCGTCGCGCGCATCGCGCAGCAGAAAGGCTATGCGGTGCGCGTGCTCGTGCGCCCGACCAGCCCGCGCACGAACGTCGCGGATCTCGACGCCGAGATCGTCACCGGCGACATGCGCGACGAGGCGTCGATGCGCGCCGCGCTGCGCGGCGTGCGCTACCTGCTGCATGTCGCGGCCGACTACCGGCTGTGGGCGCCCGATCCCGACGAGATCGAGCGCGCGAACCTCGAGGGGGCGGTCGCGACGATGCGCGCGGCACGCGCGGAAGGCGTCGAGCGGATCGTCTACACGAGCAGCGTCGCGACGTTGAAGGTGACGAGTGCCGGCGATCCGTCCGACGAGAACCGGCCGCTCACGGCGGAACAGGCGATCGGCGTCTACAAGCGCAGCAAGGTGCTCGCGGAACGCGCGGTCGAACGGATGATCGCCGACGAAGGGCTGCCGGCCGTGATCGTCAATCCGTCGACGCCGATCGGCCCGCGCGACGTGAAGCCGACGCCCACCGGCCGCATCATCGTCGAGGCCGCGCTCGGCAAGATTCCGGCGTTCGTCGACACGGGGCTGAACCTCGTGCACGTCGACGACGTCGCGCACGGCCACTTCCTCGCGCTCGAGCGCGGCCGGATCGGCGAGCGCTACATCCTCGGCGGCGAGAACCTGCCGCTGCAGCAGATGCTCGCCGACATCGCGCAGATGACGGGCCGCAAGGCGCCGACGATCGCGCTGCCGCGCTGGCCGCTGTACCCGCTCGCAGTCGGCGCGGAAGCGGTCGCGAAGTTCACGAAGAAGGAGCCGTTCGTCACCGTGGACGGGCTGCGGATGTCGAAGAACAAGATGTATTTCACGTCCGCGAAGGCCGAGCGCGAGCTCGGCTACCGTGCGCGCCCGTACCGCGAAGGGCTGCGCGATGCGCTCGACTGGTTCGGCTCCGCCGGCTACCTGAAGTAACACAAAGCGGCGTACTTCACGCCGCTTTGCGCACTTTGTTACACGTCCCGCGCGGCTCGGCACCGGCGCAGCGGTTAAAATCGCGGGTCTTACGCAGAGAAGACACGCATGAACCTGAACGATCAGATCGCTTCGCTCACCGTGGGCGTCGATCAGCTCCTCCACGATCACCACGCCGCGCAACAGGCGGCACGCAGCGCGGAAGCCTTCGCGCGCGCCGCAGCAGCGGAAGCCCGGGCCGCGGCAGAGCGTCACGCCGCCGCGGAAACCGAAGCGCAGGCCGCCGCGCAAC
>NZ_ASSI01000168.1:0-15950 GCF_000466765.1 Burkholderia sp. AU4i
GCGCCCGTGACCGTCGAGACGAGACCGGTGACCGGTGCGAGCGGGCCGCTGCCGCCGCCTGCTGCGCCGCCGAGTGCGCCCGTGACCGTCGAGACGAGACCGGTGACCGGTGCGAGCGGGCCGCTGCCGCCACCCGTTGCGCCGCCGAGTGCGCCGGTGACCGTCGAGACGAGGCCGGTGAGCGGCGCGAGCGGGTTGGTTACGCCGCCGGTGCCGCCCGTGAGCAGGCCGCCGACGGCCTTCACGGTGTTGCCCGTCGACGAGACCGTGTTGCCAAGACCGGTCGTGACGGGGTTGCCGCCCGTCGACGCGAGCAGGGCGCCGGCCTGGTTCAGGCCGTTGCCGACCGTGCCGAGCAGCGTGTTGACGGGCGCGCCGAGGCCGGTTGCCGTGCCGATCGTCTGGGTCGTCTGGCCGACCATCGTCGTGATCGGCGTGATGGCCGAGCTGACCGTCTGCGTGACCTGCTGGATCGGGCCGGTCGACAGTGCGTTGGTGAGGGTATTGCCGCCGTTCGAGACGGCACCGCCGAGCGTCGACACGAGGCCGCCGACGGCGCCCGTGACCGGTGCGAGCGGCGAGAGCGGGCCGCTGCCGAGGCTCGAGACCAGGGTCCCCGTTTGCGTGACTGCGCTGCCGAGCTGGTTGACCACGCCACCCGTGCTGGCGAGCGTGGTGCCGACCGGGTCCTTCGTCGCGCCGAGCTGACCGAGACCGTTGCCGAGGCCATTGCCGAGTGCAGTCACTGCGCCGCCGACGCTTTGCACGATGCCGCCCGCGGCTTGTGTGGTGGCCGGGTTGACGCCCGGCAGCGTCTGGCTGCCGATGACGGAACCGAGGCCCGAGACGGTTCCGCCGACACCCGTCAAGATGTTGCTGCTGCTTGCGAGGACAGTTCCCACTGGGTTCGACGACACACCCGACGTGCCGGAAGTACCGGACGTGCCGCTCGTGCCCGACGTACCGCTGGTACCGGAGGTCCCGCTTGTGCCGGACGTACCGCTGGTACCCGAGGTGCCGCTGGTGCCGCTCGTACCCGAAGTTCCGCTCGTGCCCGACGAGCCCGAAGTTCCGCTCGTGCCGGACGTGGAGATCGTATCGCCGCCGCCCGAGCTCGAGCCGCCGCCAAGACCCTGGCTGATGGAACCCGAGCCGCCGCACGCGGAGAGGGAAAGCATGGCTGCAACGGTGGCCGCGATCAGAGTCGTCCGGAACACGCCATGAGGGATAACCTTAATGTCCATTTTGTCCTCGCATTAACATGTGTTGTGAACTGCGTTGTGTTGGGTGGTGCGAGGACTACTCTGCAACTGTCGTGCCATTTCGATGCCCGACGGTTCGGCAACAGGTTTTAAACGAGGCAATTCCTTGTCGGAAAAGGAAGTTATGGGAATTGAAAGATTGTTGAATCTGTTTAAGTGCAGACGAATGAGAACGATTTCGATCGTTTCGTAACGTAACGTCACAACATTGGCGTTACGCGTGCAACGTAACGTGGGAGGCCGAGCAGGCTTGGTGGACGAGGCAACTGTTTTACAGATGGATTAGGTGTGCACATCTAACCTATCGTAAATCCTATGTGTAAGTCGTACCGAAACGCCGTACAAATACGTTGTGCTCCTGTCATTTTTTTCGATCCAAGTCGTTAAAAGAGGTTGGAACTTAAATAGGATCGGATATAGAATCCGAAGCAGATGTAAGGAAATGTACGGTTCGGTACACAACGTTCGAGGAGGGTTGCTATCGCGAATGTTAACTTGCATCAAATGGTGAGCCATGCCCCTCGGGGCAATCTATAAAGAAAGTGCACCTGGTTGTCGTTACAGCAGATGTGGCGAACAGCGCGGGGCAACCGGCCAGATATGCGGGGATGTATACGTATAAAAGGCCAACGAACGTAAATACAGGCACGAGGAATAAAATGAAAGCACTCATCAAGCGCTTCCTTAAGGAAGAAGACGGGGTTACCGCGATCGAGTATGGTCTGATTGCGGGTCTGATTGCTGTTGCAATCGTTGCCGGGGTGACGAACATCGGCAGCAGCCTCGGCAATATGTTCACTAATCTTGGCACTTGCGTGTCCTCCCCTTCGGCTACCAACTGTTCTGCCAACGCGATCCGGGCAACCCCGGCGGGCTAAGCTGACGACTTCTTTTTCGGAAGTCGTCTTGGCGCAGTAGCGGGCGGATTGCTTCGGTAATCCGCTTGCCCTCGTATTTGCTGCGGATCGTGGCGCGATGGGACATCTTATTTTTAGCGGGGTATTTCTGACCTGGGCAGGTTTTGTCGTGGTCAGCGATATTCGTTTCCGCCGTATTTCGAACGCGCTTGTTCTGGTCGGACTGGTCAGTGGGTTCGCCGGCGCATGCGTGGCCGCGAATCCATTTGGCATTTCCATGCTTCAATCAGGGGCCGGCATGCTGGTCGGCCTGATTGGGCTTATGCCGTTCTTCCTTCTGCGCGTGATGGGCGCAGCAGATGTAAAGATTTTTGCCGTGCTCGGCATCTGGTGTGGTGTGCATGCGCTGCTGTGGCTGTGGGTGGCCGCCAGTCTGGCTGCCAGCCTGCACGCGCTCGTGCTGATGGTGCTGTCGCGCACCTCGCTCGGAGGCTTGTGGCGACCGCGCGAGCCTGCACTGAGACTCGGGAGATATCGGGCAACGCCCTATGCCGCATGCCTCGCGGTGCCGGCTGCCGTATGGCTGCTCTATCTTGCCGCAACGGGGGGCGTGCGATGAAACGACAGAACGCATGGCGAGGACGTCGGCGGCAACGCGGAGCGACAGCGGTCGAGTTTGCGATCGTGTTTCCGCTGTTCTTCGTGATCTTCTACGCGATTCTGAGTTTCGGGATGATTTTTGTCATTCAGCAGAGCTTGACGTTGGCGGCAAGCGAGGGCGCGCGCGCTGGATTGAGCTACGCACCGGATCTCACGACACGCGTCGCGAACGCGAAGACGACGACCCAGAATGTCCTTGGCTGGCTGAACAGTAGTCCGCCCAACGTTGTGGCGCAGCAGTGCAACTACAACGGGACACCGACGCCGTTGCTGTACTGCCTGACGGTCACGGTGAGCTATACGCCGGACAGCTGGATGACGATCATGCCGTTCCTGGGGGCCTTCATGACGGCACCTTTGACGGGCACTGCAGTGGTGCAGATCCCGCAGACCATGCTATGAGCATGTCATCCACGAATCACGCCGCAAGAAGCTAACTGGTTTTTATTCCTGCATCCATTCCACAACATGGCCAACAACGTAACGAAGATCATTGCGGGGCTGCTGATTGCGATCGCTGTTCTGCTTGGAATCTATGCCTGGGTGCTTGGACGAAGCGCTTCGCGTCCCGTGCCGGTCCAGCAAGCTGCGACGACAACAGCCGTACCCGTCGTGATTGCGACGCGGACCTTGCCGGGCGGTCAGCCGATTCCGGCTGACGCGCTGAAGATCCAGTCGACTGCGCTAGTACCGGTGGGCGCGTTCAGTGATCCCGTTCCGCTTGTCGGCCGCGTGCCTGTTCGGGAGATCCCGGCCTCGGCGCCGGTCGTTGCGGATGCGCTGGTATCGGGGCTTGCCGAGGACGTACAGCCCGGCGAGCGCGCGGTTGCAGTTCGCGTCGACGAATCGAATGCAGTCGGCAACCGGCTGCGGCCCGGCAATTATGTCGACGTGTTCCTGAATCTGAAGCGTGAAGGCGGCGGCACGATGCTTGACGGCGAGGTCTCGCAGTCGCAGGCGCGTCTTCTGTTGTCGAAGGTCCGTGTGCTGTCGTTCGGTGATGCGACAGCGGATCGCGACAGCGGGAACAACAACGGTGGCAACGGGCAACCGGCCGGTGTCCGCATCGCGGTGCTCGCGGTACCGACCGCGCAGGTCGACGCGCTGACGCTCGGCGAAGCGAGCGGCCGGCTGACGTTCGCCTTGCGCAACCCGCGTGACGACGAGCTTGCGGTACAGACGGTTGCGGTACGTACGGACAACAAGCTGTCGCCGTCGGCACTGGCTGCAGCGGGCGTTTCGTTGCAACAACTGTCCGGTACAACGAGAGCGCCGGTGGCCAATGTGAACGTGCCGCCGTTACCGCCGCGTTTGCTGCCGGTGGTGCGGCCGAGCGGGGGGGGCGGCAACATCGAAGTGATCCGCGGCGGCCGGTCGGAAACGGTTGCCTATTGAAAGACATCGACGGCCATCGATATTAGCGACGACAAGTAAAAGGCCGCGCGACGGTCTACCAAACGATGAAAAAAACACTGAGTGCATTCGCGATTGCCATCTTCACCATGACTTTCGCATCGTTCGCGACTGCGAGCGGCACGATCGAGCTTGCGGTCGGCGCGCAAAGGCAGATTTCGGCGAGCCGCACGCTGCAGCGTGTCGCGGTCGGCGATCCTGCGATAGCCGACGTGCTGATCATGAAGGGGAGCCGCTCGGGATCGGTGCTGCTTACCGCGAAGGCGCCCGGCGCGACGAACGTCATGTTGTGGGAGCGTGGTCACGACGAGCCGACGGTCTGGAATGTCGAGGTCGTCGACGCGGCCGCGCAAGCGGTGCTCGACGGCTCTACGCCGCGCGTGAATGCCTACGGCGGAACGGCGGTATTGCAAGGCTCGTCTGCGTCGCTCGAGGCACATGCGCGTGCGGCCGCGGTCGGCAAGAACACGAGCGGGAAGGGGGCCGTGATCGACCGCTCGACGGTTCCCGGCAAGAGCGTCGTGCAGGTCGACGTGCGGGTCGTCGAATTCAGCCGTTCGGTGCTCAAGCAAGTCGGGTTCAATTTCTTCAAGCAAAGCAACGGCTTTTCGTTCGGATCGTTTTCGCCGGGGGGCGTGCAGTCGTATAGCGGAGGGTCCGGCCCAGGTACCGCAGGTTACGTTCCGACGCTCGGATCGCCGGTCGCGTCGGCGTTCAACCTGGTCGTGAACGCCGCCGGGCGCGGCATTTTTGCCGATCTGTCACTGCTCGAGGCGAACAATCTCGCTCGCGTGCTGGCGGAGCCGACGCTCGTCGCGCTGTCCGGGCAGAGCGCGAGCTTTCTCGCGGGCGGCGAGATTCCGGTGCCGTCACCGCAAGGGCTCGGCTCGACCGCGATCCAGTGGAAGCAATATGGTGTCGGGCTCTCGCTGATGCCGACGGTCCTGAGCCCGAACCGGATAGCGTTGAAGGTTGCTCCCGAGTCGAGTCAGCTCGACTTCGTGAACAGCGTGACGATCAGTGGCGTTGCGGTGCCTGGTATCACGACGCGCCGCGCGGATACGACCGTCGAGCTCGGCGACGGCGAAAGCTTCGTGATCGGCGGTCTGATCGATCGCCAGACGATGTCGAACGTGAGCAAGGTGCCGTTGCTGGGCGATCTGCCGATTATCGGTACGTTCTTCAAGAATCTGAACTATCAGCAAAACGACAAGGAATTGCTGATCATCGTGACTCCTCACCTTGTCGCGCCGATCTCCAAGGGGGCCGTGCTGCCCGCAACACCCGGCGAGTTGTCCGAGCAGCACGATGGACCGGTCTGGAAATCGTATCTGGGCGGAGCTGCGTCGCCGGACGCCGCTCCGGGGTTTTCAAAATGAGTGGGATGTCTCGCGAATTGCGACGCGTCGCCACGCTTTGTGTAGTCGGGGGTGTTCGACATGAATGCGCGAATCCAGTCATTGTGTGAACCCGCCGTGACCGACTATTTCGTTTGCGCGTCACAGCACGAGGCGCATGTCCGCTGGCTGGCCGATACGCTCGTATCGGCCGGTGCGGTCGAGGCCGCGTCGCTCGAGCCGGGTGTGCTTGCTCAGCGCATCACGGGGCTCAATCCGGCGCTCGTGTTCATCGATTTTTCCGACGGCAACGCGGCTGCGAGCGTGGTCGCGGCGGCGGTACGTGCATCGCATCCGGGGCTGCCGATCATCGCACTCGGCTCGCTCGCACAGCCGGAGAGCACGCTCGCCGCATTGCGCGCCGGTGTGCGTGATTTCATCGACGTGTCGGCTGCGGCGGAAGAGGCGTTGCGCACGACGCGCGGGCTGCTGGCAAACGTCGGCGAGCCGGCAAGCCGTCACGGCAAGCTCGTCGCATTGCTTGGCGCGCGTGCCGGCATGGGCGTGAGTACGCTCGCGGCGAATCTCGCCGTGTGGCTGCAGAAGCACGCGGTGAGCCCGGGGGCGCCCGGCGAGTCGAATGGCGGCACGCCGGCCGGTCGCCAGACCGCCCTCGTTGACCTGGGGCTGCCGGCAGGCGACGGTGCGCTGTTCCTGAACACCCGCTGCGAATTCCATTTCATCGATGCCGTTCACAACCTGCGTCGCATCGACCGAACCTTCGTGAATGCCGCACTGACGCGGCATGGGAGCGGTGTTGCATTGACGACACTGCCGGCCGATCTCGGCGGGCTGCGTGATGTCTCGTATGCATCGTGCGCTGGCGTGCTGAACCGGTTTCGCGCATTTTTCGATCAGCAGATCGTCGATCTCGGTGGTTTTTCGAACCGTGAGTTCGTTGCCCAGATTACGATGTCGGCCGATGAAGCTTGGCTCGTCTGCGACCAGGGCGTCGCGTCGATCGTGTCCGCGGCCGATCTGCTCACAGGGCTGCGCGACGCGGGTGTCGATACCGATCGTGTACGGCTCGTCGTCAACCAGTACGATCCCGCACTCGACCTGACGCCTGCACAGATCGCCGAGCGTCTCGGTCTTGCGCTGGTGGGTACGTTGCCGTCGCGCCGCGTCGCGATCGGCCATGCGGCAAACCAGGGCCGGCTCATCGTCGACGTGACGGAGCGCGACCCGTACGTGCGCGCGCTCGAGTCGCTCGCCGCGCGGCTGCCCGGCGTGTCGGTCAGATCGACCGCTGCGCGACCGGCATCCGGCCTGTCTGCGCTGAAGCGCTTCATTCAACCCTCGTCCAAGCGGTCGTAAGCGATGGCACACGACATTCAATTCGCCGACGGCGCAGCGCCGTTCTCCCAGACGCAGCAATTCCACGACATCAAGAATGCCGCGCACGAGCACTTGCTGACGCGTATCGAAGAACTGGGCGCCGAGTTCGGCCGTTGGTCCCGACAGGCGATCAACCAGTTCGTCGATCTGGAGATCGACAGCTTCGTGCGCCTGCGCCGCATTCCGCTCAACGAGAACGAGGTGCGTACGATCGCCGAGGCCCTGACGAAGGAGCTTGCGGGCTTCGGACCCATCGAGGACCTGCTCGCGGACCCGGCAGTCGAAGACATCCTGGTCAACGGTTACAAGGACGTGTACGTGTCGCGTCACGGGATTCTCGCGAAGCTGCCGGTGCGCTTTACCGACAACGCGCACCTGCTGCGGATCGTGCGCCGGATCCTCGCACCGATCGGCCGTCGTCTCGACGAGTCGAACCCGATGGTCGACGCGCGGCTGCCCGACGGTGGCCGCGTGAACGTCGTGATCGAGCCGTTGTCGATCGACGGCCCGGTCGTATCGATCCGGAAATTCCGCAAGGATCCGCTGAAACCGTCCGACCTGCTCGGCAACGGGACGTTCAACGAAGAGATCAACACGCTGCTCCAGGCAGCGGTCGAGGCGCGCTGCAATATTCTCGTGTCGGGCGGGACGAGTTCCGGCAAGACGTCACTGCTCAACGCGCTCGCGTTCCACATTCCGGAGATCGAGCGCGTCGTGACGATCGAGGATACGGCAGAGCTGTCGCTGAACCACCCGCACGTTGTGCGCCTCGAGAGCCGTCCAGGCGGTTTCGACGGTACCGGCGTCGTGTCGATTCGCGACCTGCTGCGCAATACGCTGCGGATGCGCCCGGACCGGATCATCGTCGGCGAAGTGCGCGGCGGCGAAGTGCTGGAAATGCTGCAGGCGATGAACACGGGTCACGACGGCTCGATGGGTACCGTGCACGCGAGTTCGCCGCGCGAGTGTCTGTATCGTCTCGAGATGCTGGCGGGTTTTGCGGGTTTCCAGGGCACCGAGTCGAGTCTGCGCCGGCAGATCGCGAATGCGATCGACTTCATCGTGCAGATCGGTCGCCTCTCGAACGGGCGACGGCGGATCCTGTCGATCACGGAAGTTACCGGTCTGTCCGACAACATCATCGCGACCCAGGAGCTTTACCGCTACGAAGCGCGCGTGACGGCGGAGGGCGAGGAAGTCGATCACTGGGAAACGCTCGGCATTCATCCGCATTCGCCGAAGCTTGCGCGCTTCCGCCAGACGCTGACGAGCGGCGGGTTCGGCGACGGCTTCGGTGGCGGCGGGTTCGGCCGCGGCGGCGGGGGCTTCAATGTATAGCGCAATGGTGTGGGCGCTGGCCTTCGCGATGGTGTGCGTCGCTGCCGCGATGATGCTGTGGCGTCACGCTGAAACCCGGCGCGTACGAACCGACGCCAAGCGCTTCATCGACAGCCGGCTCGAACCCGGCGCACGTGCCGGTGTCCCCGCGCAGGCAGCACGGCCGGCGGCGGCCGGTGCCGCGCGCGCGGTGCCGATGCAGCCAGGCGCGGCACGGAACGCATCGTCCGACGCAATCTGGGCACATTGGTATGCGACGGCATCCGAATATCTGTCGAACCTCGCGAGTCGTGCGGGGATAGACGACGCGCGCGGCAAGGCGTTCATCGCGCTCGCAGCGCTTGTCGTGGTTGCATTCATTGCGGGTAGTCACGGCGGCATGCTCGCGTGTTTCGCTGCGCTCATTTGCGGAAGCGCGATACTCGGCGTCTGGCTCGCGTCACGGATTCAGCGGCGGCGGTTGAAGATCGTCCGGCAGATCCCGTCGTTCCTCGACGGGATCGTGCGTCTCGTCACGCTGGGCAACAGCGTGCCGGCTGCTTTCCAGGCAGCACTCCTGACGACCGAGGAGCCGCTGCGCGGCTGCCTGGACGTCGTGTCCCGGATGCTGCGAGGCGGTATCGAGATCGATCGCGCGATGATGCACATCGCGAAGATCTACCGGACGGAAGAGTTTGAACTCGTCGGCTCGGTGCTGCGCTTGTCGGTCAAATACGGCGGTCGTGCGGACGTGATGCTCGAGCGGATGTCGGTGTTCATGCGCGATCTCGAGCAGGCCGAGCGTGAATTGGCAGCGATGTCGTCGGAAACACGGCTGTCGGCGTTCGTCCTCGTCATGCTGCCGATCGCGATCGGCAGCTTTGTCGTGATGACAAACCCGAGGTATCTGTACGGGATGTGGGGCGATCCGAGCGGTCGGTCGCTGCTCACGATCGCATTCCTGGCGCAAGTGGCCGGCAGCATATGGCTGTACCGAATGGCTCGGCTCAGGTGAGGCTATGACAGCAACTCAAATCGGAGCGATTGCGCTGGCAGTGGGCGCACTTGGCGTGCTGCTGCTAGGCATGGTCGCCGTGTTGCGTGCGCATGCAGCAGGGCGTGCCGAACGTGCGCTGGTCGATGCGCTGGATCGGCGCATGGCTGCACTCGAGGCAGCGAAAGCACGGACCGCGCCGAACGGCGATGCGCCTGCGAAACCCGACGTGCGCGGCGGGCAACGCGTCCAGCGTTTGCTGGACCGGTTGTCGGCGGCGGGCATGCGCTGGCTGGATACCGGATTCGGCAAATACGCTGTCGCGGAAGAGGATCGTCGCCTGCTCGAGCAAGCCGGATATGTCGACTCACGCACGCGCGGGTTGTTTCTGAGCGCGCGGGTCGCGTGCGGGATCGCGCTGCCGCTGCTGTTTGCGATCTTCGCGAGCGGGCGCATGAAAGGCAGTGTCTGGATGGTCGGCATGTTCGTCGCCTTCGGGCTCGGCTTCATGCTGCCGAAACTCTATGTGCAGCGCCGTGCGGCGTCGCGTCGGCAGAGCGTCGTCGACGAACTGCCGCTGCTCGTCGACATGTTGCGCTTGCTGCAAGGTGTCGGGCTGTCGCTCGATCAGAGCCTGCAGGTCGTGACGAACGATTTTCGCGGGATGCTGCCGGTGCTGTCGTCGGAGGTGGGAATCGCGCAGCGTCAGTTCGCTGCAGGACGTACGCGCGAGCAGTCGCTGCAACGGCTGTCCGGCGGATTCGACAACGAGGATTTGCGCGCGATCGTGCGATTGATGATTCAGGTCGACAAGCATGGCGGCGCGGTGCAGGAGCCGCTCAAGCAGTTCGGCGATCGTTTGCGCGAGACTCGCCGCGCGATGCTGCGTGAACGCATCGGCAGATTGACCGTGAAGATGACGGGCGTCATGGTGCTGACGCTGTTGCCTGCATTGCTGATCGTGACGGCCGGGCCGGGCATGCTGGCGGTGATGCGCGCATTGGCGTCGCAGCATTGAAGGACGGAAGGACAGACCATGAAGCGAATCGGCGAAACAGTGACGCGGGCGGGCATGTTGGCGGCGGTCCTGTTGCTTGGCGCATGCGCCACCAAGGAAAGCGGGTATGGCGTCGGTGCGCAGACCGAGCGTGCGGCGCTGATGCAGGCAGCAGATCAGAAGCAGTCCGTTCCGGATACACCGGGGATGTATCTGGGCCTGATTCAGCGTATGCAAACGCAAGGGCTCTATTACGCTTCTCTCGCGCACATCGATGCGTACGACAAGACATACGGCGTCATGCCGGAATCGGTTCTGCTGCGCGCGGATGCGTTGCGGATGACCGATCAGCCGGCAGCAAGCGCGGCTGCGTATAACCAGTTGCTGAAGACGCCGCTCGCTGCGCGCGGCTATCGCGGGCTTGGGTTGCTGGCGGGCGCCGCGGGGGATTTCGAGCGTGCGGTGCAGGCATTGACGCAGGCGTCGGAGCTTGCGCCGACGGATCCGTCGCTGCTTTCCGACCTTGCTTACGCGAAGTTGCGCAGCGGCGACGTCGTTGGTTCACGGGTGCCGCTGATGAAGGCGGCCGAACTCGATCAGCGCAATCCGAAGATCGTCAGCAACCTCGCGCTGTATCTGTTTGCGGCAGGACGTGCGCAGGATGCGCAACGGTTGATGAACCAGCAGCATCTGTCGGCCGATGTTCGCAAGGACATCAACAGCGATGCTGCGAAGATCGCTGCGGCCGTGCGGGCCCAGCAGCGTGCAGTCGCGACACCGCCGGTGGTTTCGCGCCGCAGCGCGGCAACACCGATCACGCCGATGGCGAACAATGTCGGCTACGACCAGACAGTGCCGCTGTTGCAACGGTTTGCACAATGAACGGATATCCGGGGAGCAACATGAACGAGAACAAACATAATCGAAGCGTACGCATCGGCTGGATCGCGACGCTCGGTGCGATCGCCTGCATCGTAACGAGCTCCGGCGCGGCATATGGTCAACAACCCGTGGAACCGGGCGCGTCAGACGTAGGCCGTTCGACCAAGAACTGGCTCGCGATGCAGCGTGACAATCGCGCGGCGGCGCCGGCGCAACCGGTGTTCGGCGATGTCGCATCGCTTGCCTACCAGCGCTATCTCGATTCGTTCAAGAACAAGATCCCGGATTCGATAAGTTCGCAACTCGGTGCAACGGGTGGCATGTCGGGCGGCGGCCAGGGCGCGCAATAAGAGATGATCATGCGCGCAGATCAATCGCACGCGGCGCGGCGGTGTGGCGCTGGTGGTCCGCGGAGAAATCGCCAGCGGGGGAGCGTCGCGGTCATGGCGACGATCTGGGCACTGGTTGCGATTATCGTGCTGGGCGCGATCGACGTCGGCCATTTCTATGCTGAAAGACGCAGAATGCAAGCGGCGGCCGATTTGGCCGCGCTGTCAGCGGTGTCGCAAATTGCCACCGACTCGACTTGTCAGGCAGCAAAGACCGCTGCCGGTCAAATCGCCAACCCATCGACGAATCCATTGCCGACAGGTTCGAGCGTTTCCGTGTCCTGCGGCATCTGGACGGCGCCTCAGGGCAGCGGCAGCGCGCAGTTCACCTGGATGTCTGGAGACCCGATCACCGGTGGCCAATGCGCCGGTCTGTCGGCCGGAACAGTCAATGGCCAATCGACCAATGCCGTTTGTGTCACGGTGGCTGAGCCGGTCGACGGGATATTTCGCGGTGGCGTCACGATCGGTGGATCCGCCATCGCCAAGAGCGTGCCGACCGATACCTTTACGCTCACCACGTCGCTGGCGACATTGAACGGCGGGTTGGCCAATCAGTTGCTTAAGGTACTGACAGGGTCTCCGAATGCACTGAGTCTGCAGGTGCTCGACTACCAGGGGCTGGCGCAAGTCAACCTGAAACTGGCCGGCATTCTCGCCAATCTGCCGGTCGGCACGACCACGGGCGTATTGAATGGTACCGTGACGCTCGGGCAACTGGCCAACGCCGCAGTGCAGGCGGCGACGCAGCAGAATCTGGTCGGGGCGAACCTGAACGTTCTGAACGCGATTGTCGCCGCGCTCTGTTCCGGGAGCGTCTGCGGCGGTCCGCAGATCGCGCTCGGCCAGCTGGTTTCTGCTGCTACCGCTACGGGAACCTCCGCCGTCGACGCCAGCGTCAATGCACTCGGATTGCTGTCGACGGCATTGCAGATCGCGAACGGCACGAGTTCGGTCAACATCCCCAGCGTCACGGTTCAGACGCCTACCTTGCTCGCGCCGCTGCTGAACGTGAACGTATCGGGTTCGGTCAAGCTCGGGGCGAATCCTCCGTCCACGGCGAGCGGTCCGCCGGGGCCGTCGAATTGCGGGACGTCCAATTGCACGACCAATACATCGACCGCGCAGGGGAACATTTTCCTCAATACGTCGATATCGCTGCTGTCGACCTGTCCGACCGGCGGGCTGGTCTATCCGGGGGGCACGTGCCCGTCGGGTAGTCCCACGCCGCTCGCGGCGGTGCAACTGCCGATCACCGCCTATGTGGCACCGGCAACGGCGGGCCTGGCGTCGGTCACCTGTTCTGCGGACGGCACGAAAAGGGCAACGGTGAACGTGCAGACCGGATTGGTTGCCGTGTATCTCGGCGGCTCGGCGAATACGCCGATCAACCTCAATGCATCGAGCGGATATACGCAGAACGGTAGCGCCACGCCGATTACGCTGGTGTCCGTCAACCTGCAGAGCCTGCTTAATCTGTTGAACCTGGGCGGCCTGATTTCCGGGTTGTCGACGTTGGTCAAGACCTTGACGTTGGGGCTCCTCGACCTGAACCAGATCTCGGTCAAGATCAACCTGACGCCCGGACAGTTGACCATTCCCGTTGCCAATCAAAGTGCGACACCGTTGCCGTTTACCTACCCGGGTCCGGGTTCATCCGCGTCGCCGACCCCTGCATCGCCATACATGTTGAGCACCGGCACGGATCAGCTTCTGTCGCCCGCGGTTCAAAGCGCGCTTAACAGCGGCCTGTCGATCCAGTTGACCGCCGACAGCGGTTTGCTCGCATTGCTGGGTGATGTTGTCACACCGGTGCTGAACGTCGTTCTCGGGCCGATTTTGTCCGCTCTGGGTACTACACTTGTCCCGCTGCTCCTGCAACCGATTGATTCGCTCCTGACCTCGGTCACGGGCCTGCTCGGCCTCAGCCTCGGGAATGCCTATGTCACGAACACACCGGACTCGATCAAATGCGGCAACCCTATGCTGGTTCAATAAATGCCTGAACGTTCTGTCGTCAAAGCAGGCAGCGTCGCTGCCGCCTGCCACCGCTCACTGACCTGCAATGCCGAGCCACTCGTCAATTTCTGAAGCCGCACCCGAATCATGAGAACCACGCCCGCAATCGAAGAGCTCGACCTGTACGTCTGGGAAGGCAAGGCGGACATTGTCGACCGCGTCGCCCGGTGCATGGCGAGCTTCGACGTCGAAGTGATCCGCGCCGACAACGCGGAGATCTCGCCCGAGCGCGCCGCATTGCGGCCGTCACTGGCGATCATCAGCGTGACGATGATCGAAATCGGCGCAGCGTTCCTGCGCGACTGGCAGGCCAACATCGGCATGCCGGTCGTCTGGGTCGGCGCGGCGCGCGATCACGACGCTTCGCAGTATCCGCCCGAGTATTCGCACATCCTGCCGCTCGATTTCACGTGCGCCGAGCTGCGCGGCATGATCGGCAAGCTCGTCACGCAACTGCGGGCGCATACGGCCGAAACGTCGCATCCGACCGAACTCGTCGCGCACTCGGAATCGATGCAGGCACTGCTGCACGAAGTCGATACATTCGCCGACTGCGACACCAACGTGCTGCTGCACGGAGAAACCGGCGTCGGCAAGGAGCGCATCGCGCAACTGCTGCACGAAAAGCATTCGCGTTACCGGCACGGCGAATTCGTGCCGGTGAACTGCGGTGCGATTCCCGACGGCCTGTTCGAATCGCTGTTCTTCGGTCATGCGAAAGGATCGTTCACGGGCGCGGTTGTTGCGCATAAAGGTTATTTCGAGCAGGCAGGCGGCGGCACGCTGTTCCTCGACGAAGTCGGCGATCTGCCGCTGTACCAGCAGGTCAAGCTGCTGCGCGTGCTCGAGGACGGCGCGGTGCTGCGTGTCGGCGCAACGTCGCCGGTCAAGGTCGATTTCCGCCTGGTCGCGGCGAGCAACAAGAAGCTGCCGCAACTCGTGAAGGATGGCCTGTTCCGCGCCGATCTCTACTACCGGCTCGCGGTGATCGAGCTGAGCATTCCGTCGCTGGAAGAGCGCGGTGCCGTCGACAAGATCGCGCTGTTCAAGTCGTTCGTCGCACAGGTGGTCGGCGAGGCACGGCTCGCGCAGTTGTCCGATCTGCCGTACTGGCTGACGGATTCTGTCGCGGACAGCTATTTCCCCGGCAACGTGCGCGAACTGCGCAACCTCGCCGAGCGCGTCGGCGTGACGGTGCGGCAGACGGGCGGGTGGGATGCCGCGCGGTTGCAGCGGTTGATCGCGCATGCGCGCGGTTCGGCGCAGCCGGTACCGGCGGAGAGCGCGGCCGAGGTCTTCGTCGATCGCAGCAAGTGGGACATGAACGAGCGCAACCGCGTGATTGCGGCGCTCGACGCCAACGGCTGGCGGCGTCAGGATACGGCGCAGCAGCTCGGTATCAGCCGCAAGGTATTGTGGGAAAAAATGCGCAAATATCAGATCTTTGACGAGGAGCCCGAGACCCGCGAAAGTGAGTAATTAATGAGATAAAATCGCGCTGAATTACAACGACACGGGCGGGAATAGAACTTCATGAGCCATATGACGGGGTTGGGAAAGGCGTGCGTGTTGCTCGCCGTGGTGGGAGGCATGCAGGGCGCTTATGCGCAGAGCCTGGCGGACAGCGGGTCGCCGGCAGTACAGCAGGCGTCGGCGCCGGTGGCTGCGATTCCGGTGGTCGATCCGCAGGTCCAGACGTCGGTGCAGCCGCAGGCAGGTGAGTCGACGGGGCCGAGCACGGTCGACGACCTGCAGCGCCAGATCCAGGCGCACTCGCTGACGGAAATGCGCACGAGCTACAACGGCAGCTACGGTGCGAGCCTGCTGTTCAACGTAAAGGACGGCGCGTATTTCGTCGCGCTGTTCCAGCAGAAGGCGTTCTGGCGCGTGATCAAGACTTACGACGAAACGCGTGCGGAAGCGATCTACCGCGATTTCTCGCGCCAGGCGGAGCGGCTGGCCGTAAACGAACTGCGGGCAGCGAAGCTGGAATCGCAGAAGGCGCAGATGGACAAGCAGATCGAAGTCACGCAGGATCGCGCGCGGCGTCTGCAGGCGGATATCTCGATCGCACGCCAGCAGCAGGCGGCAGTCGCGGATCGTCAGAAGAGCGTACGTAACGAGACGGCCGCATTGCAGGCGCAGCAGGCCGAGCTTCAGTCGCA
This sequence comes from Burkholderia sp. AU4i, assembly GCF_000466765.1. NCBI lineage: Bacteria > Pseudomonadati > Pseudomonadota > Betaproteobacteria > Burkholderiales > Burkholderiaceae > Burkholderia > Burkholderia sp. AU4i. The sequence continues at coordinate 15,691 of NZ_ASSI01000168.1, forward strand.
ACTGCGGGCGTTGCAGCAGCAGGTGCGTTCGTTGCAGCGGGAGGCCGACGCCGGTTTGCCGACGACGGCACGCTGAACCCGGCAGCGGTGCGGCGACATGCCGCGCCGGCCGCACAAGTAAAAAGGGCAAGCCGGTTGGCTTGCCCTTTTGTTTTACTGGCCGTCCGGCACGATTCGCCGGCGGCGCGTCACGATCACCGGCCCGTTGCCGCCGCGGGAATCCGACGGCGAAGCGTTGCCGGATGCGTCGCCGGCATCGC
>NZ_ASSI01000169.1:0-20026 GCF_000466765.1 Burkholderia sp. AU4i
GGCGCGCGCCCGAGCGGGCGGCGAGCGGATGCGCACGTCGCCGGGCGGGCCGGGCCGCACGCTGAAGAACCTGTTCCAGGAGCGCGGCGTGCCGGCCTGGCAGCGCGACGTGCCGCTCTTGTTCGTGGGCGAGCGGCTGATCTACGTGCCGCGGCTCGGCATCAATCGCGATGTCGGCGCGTCCGGCAGCGAGGCGGCCGGCGACGGCGCCTGGCGCCGGATCGAATGGCGTCCCGACCTGCTGATCGCGTAACGGCGGGCAGGCTTCCGGCGGCGCGATGGCGCGCATTTTCACCATTTGGTAAACAGCGCCGGAACGGCTCCGGACGCGGCGAGCGGCTTGTCAAGCGGGCCTCTATCGGGTACGCTCGGTCGTTTGCTCGGCTCGATTTTTGAGCGATTTGTGCAGGTTTTCCGCGTGACGTACCCGGTTTGCGCGGCCTGATCGGCCTTCCGGGCAAAATCCGTCACGCTTGCGTGTTGCGTCCCAGCCGTCCCCCTCGTCGTCCGTCCACAGCCACAAGCCGCGTGACCGAACGGCTACGCGGCCTGCCCAGCGCGCCCGTGCGGTTTCTCCTCCAGTTCAGAACGACAATGGCACTCATCGTACACAAATACGGCGGCACTTCGATGGGCTCGGTCGAGCGCATCAAGAACGTCGCGAAACGCGTCGCAAAATGGCATCAGGCCGGGCACCAGATGGTGGTCGTGCCTTCGGCGATGTCCGGCGAAACCAACCGTCTGCTCGGTCTTGCGAAAGAGATTTCGAGCCAGCCGAGCCCGCGCGAGCTCGACATGATCGCGTCGACCGGCGAGCAGGTCAGCGTCGGCCTGCTGTCGATCGCGCTGCAGGAAATCGGCGTCGAGGCCGTGAGTTACGCGGGTTGGCAAGTGCCGATCAAGACGGACAGCGCGTTCACGAAAGCGCGCATTCACTCGATCGATGACGAGCGCGTGAAGGCCGACCTTAATGCAGGCAAGGTCGTGATCATCACGGGCTTCCAGGGCGTCGATCCGGACGGCCACATCACGACGCTGGGCCGTGGCGGCTCGGATACGTCGGCGGTGGCGGTCGCGGCTGCGCTGGGTGCCGAAGAGTGCCTGATTTACACGGACGTCGACGGCGTCTACACGACCGACCCGCGCGTCGTCGAAGAGGCGCGACGCCTCGATCGCGTGACGTTCGAGGAAATGCTGGAAATGGCCAGCCTCGGCTCGAAGGTCCTGCAGATCCGCTCGGTCGAATTCGCCGGCAAATACCAGGTGAAGACGCGTGTGCTGTCGAGCCTGACCGATCCGCTGATTGCGCTCGACGAAGAAATGCGCTCGGGCACCCTGATTACTTTTGAAGAAGACGAGACCATGGAAAAGGCAGTCATTTCCGGCATCGCGTTCCAGCGCGACGAAGCACGCATTGCGGTGATGGGCGTGCCCGACAAGCCGGGCATCGCGTATCAGATCCTCGGCCCGGTCGCGGATGCGAACGTCGACGTCGACATGATCATCCAGAACCAGAGCGTCCAGGGCAAGACCGACTTCACGTTCACGGTCGGCCGCGGCGACTACCAGAAGGCGATGGACATCCTCACCAACCAGGTGAAGGGCCATGTGAACGCCGAGCAGGTGCAGGGCGATCCGAAGGTGTCGAAGGTGTCGGTGGTCGGCGTCGGCATGCGTTCGCACGTGGGCGTCGCGAGCAAGATGTTCCGCACGCTGTCGGAAGAGGGCATCAACATCCAGATGATCTCGACGTCCGAAATCAAGATTTCGGTGCTGATCGACGAGAAATACATGGAGCTGGCCGTCCGCGCGCTGCACAAGGCATTCGAACTCGACCAGGCATCGTGAATTTTTCGTGATGCATTGAAGAAAATGCATCACGGAAATTGACGAGCGGTTCGAAACCCTATATTATTTCGTTCTCGTCGCACTGCCTCCCTGGTGCGAGCGAAAGTTTGGGAGACGTGGCCGAGAGGTCGAAGGCACTCCCCTGCTAAGGGAGCATCTGGGCCAAAACCTGGATCGAGGGTTCGAATCCCTCCGTCTCCGCCAAAAGCGGTGACAAAGCCCCGCAAGTTCTCGGACTTGCGGGGCTTTTTCTTTTCCGGTCCGTCGGGCGCGCGATGTGCGATGCGGCTGGATCTCGTCCGCCGGCCGATGTGGGCGTGGTGCTCAATGTCCAATGTGTGCTCGGGTCGAGCGGTGATCGTGCGCGATAGGGCGCGTATCGTCCGGCGCGACTCGAGGTGATGCTCCTGGCGAGCCAGCGTGCCGTTCCGGCTGTCTTCTCTCATCGATTCATCGTTTTGTCGACGACCGCGCGTGTTGCGCTCGGCGGCACGCGACTACCGGCACGCGATGGCCGACGGCATACGCGTGTATTGCGAGCGCCCGCAGATCCTCCGCGGAGGAGTCCACGCGATCGTCGCGCCTCTCGTCGCGATGAAGCAGGGCGGCATTGCTGCTCGTGATCGATCCGTTCTCCGTAGCGCGTGACCCGCCCGCGTTGCGGGATGTCGTGCATGGCCGCGAGAGTGTGGAGAGGGGGCGGCGCGACCCTTCGCTCGATCCGCGTCGAGCAAGACGATGTGAAATAAAAATGAAAGGCGTCTTGTAAGAAATCAGGGCTGCGTTTTCCCCGTCTTGTCCGGTGCCAATCAGCTCGTTCCGACCCTCCGAAACGGCTGGCGGATATCAAAAATGCGGCGCTGCGTCGATTTCTGCAATCTTCCTGATCAAGCAATACAAAAAATTACTCATAAAAATCATAAAGATAAAGTGGGTTGTGGAAATCGATGCTCTGCTGCGCTGCAGAAAATAATCAATCGCCTTATGCTGGTTAACCCGATCGCGTTTGAGCGGCATCAAGCTTTCCCGTGATGCCGCTTTACATTTTGCCAACATTGGCGATTCACGAAATCTTTCTGTCGATTTGATTTCGTTCCTTTCGTCTCGCCTGTCCCCGATGCAGTGCGCGACTTCATCAAGGCCCTGTTGACATGCATGATTTTCCCTTCCTGAGCCTGGCCATCTGGGCTCCGATCCTGTTCGGCGCGTGCCTGCTGCGTGCCGGTTCCGACCATCATCCACGTCGAACGAGGCTGATCGCGCTTGTCGGCGCGCTGGTGGGGCTTGCGGCCGTCGTTCCGCTGGTCGCCGGTTTCGATGCGCACTCGGCCGCGATGCAGTTCGTCGAGAGCCGCAACTGGCTGGCGGCATTCAATTCCGGATGGCGGGTCGGCATCGACGGTGCGTCGCTGTGGCTCGTCGTGCTGACCGCGTTCACGACGCTCGTGGTGGTCGTGGCGTCGTGGGAGTCGGTCACGGTGCGCGTCGCGCAGTACTACGCATCGTTCCTGATCCTTTCGGGGCTGATGGTCGGCGTGTTCGTCGCACAGGACGGGCTACTGTTCTTCATCTTCTTCGAGGCGACGCTGATCCCGCTTTACCTGCTGATCGGCACATGGGGGCGCGAGCGCCGCGTGTACGCGGCCGTGAAGTTCTTCTTCATCTCGTTCGCCGGCTCGCTGTTGCTGCTGATGGCGATGCTGTACCTGTACGCGCAGTCGCACACGTTCGACATGGCCGTGTGGCGCACGCTGCAGCTCGGCTTCGCGCCGCAGTTGCTGGTGTTCCTCGGCTTCTTCGCCGCGTTCGCGGTCAAGGTGCCGATGTGGCCGGTCCACACGTGGCTGAGCGACGTCTATACCGACGGCCCGACCGGCGCGGCGCTGATGCTCGCGATGCTCAAGCTCGGCGGCTACGGGTTCCTGCGCTTCGCGCTGCCGGTGACACCCGACGCGAGCCACTTCTTCGCGCCGGCCGTGATCGCGCTGTCGCTGTTCGCGATCGTCTATGCGAGCCTGATCGCGCTCGCCCAGACCGATCTCGGCAAGCTGCTCGCGTATTCGACGGTCGCGCACATGGGGATCGTCACGCTCGGGCTGTTCCTGTTCAACCGGATCGGCGTCGAAGGCGCGATCGTGCAGCTCGTGTCGTACGGCTTCGTCGCGGGCGCGATGCTGTTGTGCGTGAACGTGCTCGTCGACCGCACGAAGCAGCGCGAGATTGCTGCGTACGGCGGCGTCGCGGGCGTGATGCCGCGCTTCGCGACCTTCACGGTGCTGTTCGCGATGGCCAACGTCGGCCTGCCGGGCACGTCGGGCTTCGTCGGCGAGTTCATGGTCATCATGGGCGCGATCCGCTTCAACTTCTGGATCGGCGCGATCGCGGCTCTGACGCTGATCCTCAGCGCGTCGTACACGCTGTGGATGCTCAAGCGCGTCGTGTTCGGCAAGGTCGCGAGCCAGCGGATCGCGAAGCTCGCCGACCTGAACCGTCGCGAGATCGTGATGTTCGCGTCGCTCGCACTGGTCGTGCTGGCGGTCGGCATCGATCCGAAGCCGTTCACCGACGCGATCGATCCGACTGTCGGAAGGCTGATCCAAGACGCGAGCCATTCGAAGCTGCCGGCGGGGGACAGCCCTGCGCAGCCGCAGCCGTCGTACATGGCATCGACGCGCGGCTGATCGCGGCACGTCGCGCGAGCGGGGCTCATCGCACGGCGGTACAGCCGTTGCGTACACATCGATCTCGGTCCGGCGCAGGTAGCGCCGGGCCCGCTTGCGGCTGCGTGAAATTGCCCCGCGACAATGTGTCTCACAACAGATTCTGCAATGATGATTTTCCGCATTAGCTGGTTCTTCATCGCACTCGCGCGACGTATGATTCGGCCACTTTCGTGGATCGAATGCGCATCGGGCATACGCAAACGGATTCAATGACCCTCGGGCGGTGTGATGAAAAGAAGAGCTTCAAAAGGCGGGGTGGCGCTGATGTCGATCGGCGCGGCCCTGAGCCTGTCAGGATGTAATTTAGATGTACTAAATCCGAAAGGAAGCGTGGGTGCTGCCGAAAAGGCGCTGATCGCGACGTCCACCTGGGCGATGCTGGTCGTTGTCGTGCCGGTGATCCTGCTCACGCTGTGGTTCGCGTGGCGTTACCGCGCATCGAACCGCAGCGCCACCTACGCGCCGAACTGGTCGCACTCGACCGCGATCGAGGTCGTGATCTGGACGGTGCCGACGCTGATCATCCTGTTCCTCGGCGTGCTCACGTGGAAGACCACGCACGAGCTCGACCCGTACAAGCCGCTCGAGTCGTCGGTGAAGCCGATCGACGTCGAAGTCGTCGCGCTCGACTGGAAGTGGCTGTTCATCTATCCGGAACTTGGCATCGCATCGGTGAACCAGCTCGCGATTCCGGTCGGCACGCCGGTGAACTTCCGCATCACGTCGGATTCGGTGATGAACTCGTTCTTCATCCCGCAGCTCGGCGGCCAGGTCTATGCGATGGCCGGCATGCAGACGCGCCTGCACCTGATCGCCGACGAGCCCGGCAACTACGCGGGCACGTCCGCCAACTTCAGCGGCCGCGGCTTCTCCGACATGAAGTTCCGCACGCTCGCCGAGCCGCGCGAACAGTTCGATGCATGGGTGCAGAAGGTGAAGGCCTCGCCCGACCGTCTCGACGCGACCGTGTACGGTACCGTCGCCCAGCCGAGCGAGAAGGCGCCGGTGCGCTACTTCTCGTCGGTCGATCCGCGGCTCTTCCACAACATCATCGCGAAATACAACGATGGCCACGTCCTCGACCTGAAGGACGCCGCCTGCGGCACGAAGGGGTAACGCATGTTCGGCAAACTCACACTCTCGGCGATCCCGTTCGATCAGCCCATCATCATGGGGGCAGGTGCCTTCATGGGGCTGGTCGTGCTGGGCATTCTCGCCGCGCTGACGATCACCGGCCGGTGGAAATGGCTGTGGACGGAATGGCTGACCACGGTCGACCACAAGAGACTCGGCGTGATGTACATCATCGTCGCGCTGATCATGCTGCTGCGCGGCTTCGCCGACGCGATCATGATGCGCATGCAGCTCGCGCTCTCGTACAACGGGCCCGGCTACCTGCCGCCGCACCACTATGATCAGGTCTTCACGGCACACGGCGTGATCATGATCTTCTTCATGGCGATGGTGTTCATGGTCGGCCTGATGAACCTGGTCGTGCCGCTGCAGATCGGCGCGCGCGACGTCGCATTCCCGTTCATCAACTCGCTCTCCTTCTGGATGACGGCCGTCAGTGCGATCCTGATCAACGTGTCGCTCGTGATCGGCGAATTCGCGCAGACGGGCTGGCTCGCGTATCCGCCGCTGTCGGAGCTGCAGTTCAGTCCGGGGGTAGGGGTCGACTACTACCTGTGGGCGCTGCAGATATCGGGCGTCGGCACGCTGCTGACCGGCGTGAACTTCTTCGTGACGATCATCAAGATGCGCGCGCCGGGCATGACACTGATGAAGATGCCGGTGTTCACGTGGACCGCGCTCTGCACGAACGTGCTGATCATGGCGTCGTTCCCGATCCTGACCGCGACGCTCGCGCTGCTCGGCCTCGACCGTTACCTCGGCATGCACTTCTTCACGAACGAAGCCGGCGGCAACGCGATGCTGTACCTGAACCTGATCTGGGCGTGGGGCCATCCGGAGGTGTACATCCTGATCCTGCCGGCGTTCGGGATCTTCTCGGAAGTCATCGCGACGTTCGCGAAGAAGCCGCTGTTCGGCTACAAGACGATGGTGTACGCGACCTGCGCGATCATGGTGCTGTCGTTCCTCGTGTGGCTGCACCACTTCTTCACGATGGGCTCGGGTGCGAACGTGAACGCGTTCTTCGGCATCATGACGATGATCATCGCGATCCCGACCGGCGTGAAGGTGTTCAACTGGCTGTTCACGATGTATCGCGGCCGGATCGAATTCACGACGCCCGTGCTGTGGACGATCGGCTTCATGGTCACGTTCACGATCGGCGGCATGACCGGCGTGATGATGGCGATTCCGGGTGCGGACTTCGTGCTGCACAACAGCCTGTTCCTGATCGCGCACTTCCACAACGTGATCATCGGCGGCGTGCTGTTCGGTTATCTCGCGGGCTTCAACTACTGGTTCCCGAAAGCGTTCGGCTTCAAGCTGAACGAGAAGCTCGGCAAGGCTGCGTTCTGGTTCTGGCAGGTCGGCTTCTACGTCGCGTTCGTGCCGCTCTACGTGCTCGGCTTCATGGGCATGACGCGCCGGCTCAACCACTACGACAACCCGGCCTGGCATCCGTGGCTGCTGGTCGCCGCATTCGGCGCCGTGCTGATCGCGGTCGGCATTGCGTGCCAGTTGCTGCAACTGGTGGTCAGCATCCGCAACCGCAACCTGCCGGCATACCGCGACACGACGGGCGATCCGTGGGGCGGCCGCACGCTGGAGTGGGCGACTTCGTCGCCGCCGGCCGACTACAACTTCGCGGTGATCCCGCAGGTGCGCACGCTCGACGCGTATGCGGACATGAAGGCGCGCGGCGAAGGCCGGCCGAACCCGGCGTCGTTCCGCGACATCCACATGCCGTCGAATACCTGCGCGGGCCTCGTGGTCGCGATCTTCAGCCTTGTGCTCGGCTTCGCGCTGGTGTGGCACATCTGGTGGATGGCGATCGGCGGGCTCGTCGGGATCGTCGCGACACTCGTGATCTACAGCTCGCGCGATAACGACGGTTATTACATCCCTGCGTCGACGGTGCGCAAGACCGAAGACAAGCAGCCGACGCAGCGCGTGGCCGCGCGCGTCGACGACGTGGAACTGGAGGCCAACTGATGTTGCAGAAAACCTTGAGCGCGACCCTGCTCGAGCACGACGACCATCCGCCGTCGCATTCAGTGTTCGGGTTCTGGCTGTACCTGATGACCGACTGCGTGATCTTTGCCGCGCTGTTCGCGACGTTCGCGGTGCTTGGCCAGCAGTATGCGGGCGGCCCGACCGCGAAAGACCTGTTCGACATTCCGGGCGTCGCGGTGGAAACCGCCGCGCTGCTGCTGTCGAGCATCACGTACGGTTTCGCGATGCTCGCCGCGTACAAGCAGCGGCGTGGCGCGCTGCTCGCGTGGCTCGCGGTGACGTTCGTGCTCGGCGCGGCGTTTCTCGTGATGGAACTGCGCGAGTTCTCGCACCTGATCGCGGAAGGCGCGGGCCCGCAACGCAGCGCGTTCCTGTCGGCGTTCTTCACGCTGGTCGGCACGCACGGGCTGCACGTGACGGCCGGGCTGCTGTGGATGATCGTGCTCGCCGGGCAGATCGTGTTTCGCGGCGGCGACCTGACCGATCGCGACCTGCGACGCCTGACGTGCCTGAGCCTCTTCTGGCACTTCCTCGACATCGTGTGGATCTGCGTGTTTTCCTTTGTCTATCTCGCGAGCGTGATCTAAATGGCCCATTCGCATTCGTCTCAACTCGAAGAAGGGCACGGCAGTGTCGGCGGTTATGTCGCCGGCTTCATCCTGTCGGTGCTGCTCACGGCCGCGTCGTTCGGCCTCGTGATGGGCGGCGTGCTGTCGCCGCACGCGTCGCTGATCGCGCTTGCCGTGCTCGCGTTCGTGCAGATCGTCGTGCACCTCGTGTACTTCCTGCACATGAACGGCTCGTCGGGCCAGCGCTGGAATGTGATGGCGTTCAGCTACACGGTGCTGACCGCGGCGATCCTGATCGTCGGCACGCTGTGGGTGATGCACAACGTCAGCATGAACATGATGTCGCGCTGAGCGGCATCGCGGCGCGATGCGTCGACCGGAGAAGCGGCACGAAGGTGCCGCTTTTTTTTCGTCCGCGAGAAGGGCGCCGCGGCCCGCCAGGGCGGTACCGGGCGGGCGTCGACTGTGTGATTCGGCGCGCGCATGGCCGTTGCGAACGCCGATCGGCGAAGGCGGAAGGGCGCCTGGACGCCTCCGTCGGGCCGTCGATTGTTACAAGACGTTAGCGCAAGCTTGCCGTTGCGATGCCGCGCATCAGTTCTTACAAACTTGAAATATGCGGGGGCAACGCTTGCCGTTATAGTCGAATCACACATCCAACAACCCCCAAAGAGGAATCCATGAAGACCTTGCGTATTGCCTCGCTCTTGACCGGTATGACGGCCTTGCTCGTGTCGGGCGCAGCAATGGCGGGAGTCAATGTCGGGATCAATCTCGGCGTTCCGGCACCGGTCTACGTCGCGCCCGCACCTGTGTATGCGCCGCCGCCTCCGCCGCCGGTCGTCTATCAGCCTGCGCCGGTCTATGCGCCGGCACCCGTCTACGCACCGGCGCCGACTATCGTGATCGGCTGGCATGGCGACCGCTACTGGGACGGCCGTCGCTACTGGGGCCGCGACGAGTGGTACCGCCGTCACGGCGGCCGCCCCGGCTGGGATCGCGGTCACGGCCATTGGGACAACGGTCGCCACAACGGCTGGCGTTGATCGACAGGGCGCACGCGTGATGTGCGCGCAACGTCCGCCGATGAAGAAACCGCCTGCATGGCGGTTTTCTTTTGGCCCGACGGATTGAATGGGTAGAATCGTCCCTCGTTACTACCCTCATTCGACCGACAGGGCCTCTATGACGAAGGGTTCGCCCCGGGCCGCCGGGCGTGTCCGCCGTGCCGTACGGGTTGCCGGCCGCACGGCCGCGGTATTCGTGTTGCAGGCGGCGCTGGCCGCGACCGCCGCGCACGCGGCCTACGCCATTGCGCAGTACGGCGAGCCGAAGTATCCGCCGGGCTTCAGGCATTTCGACTACGTCAACCCCGACGCGCCGAAGGGCGGCACGCTCGTGCTCGCGAACCCCAACCGGCTGACCTCGTTCGACAAGTTCAACCCGTTTACGATGCGCGGCAATCCCGCGCCGGGCATCGACATGCTGTTCGAGAGCCTCGCGACCGGCAGCTCGGACGAGCCGGCGTCGGCGTACGGGCTGCTCGCCGACGACATCGACATCGCACCGGATCGCCGTTCGGTCACGTTCCACCTGAATCCGCGCGCGCGCTTTTCCAATGGCGACCCGGTCACGGCCGACGACGTCAAGTTCTCGTTCGACACACTGAAGAGCAAGCTGGCCGCGCCGCAGTTCGGCGCGTATTTCGCGGAAATCACGAAGGCCGTGGTGGTTGATCCTGCCACCGTGCGTTTCGAGTTCCGCAGCGCGAATCGTGAACTGCCGCTGATCGCCGGCGGCGTGCCGGTGTTTTCGCGCAAGTGGGGATTGCGCGCGGACGGCTCGCGCATCCCGTTCGACCAGCTCGCGTTCGAGCAACCGATCGGCAGCGGCCCGTACCTGATCGAGCGCTACGACAACGGCCGGACGATCACTTACCGGCGCAACCCGGCGTACTGGGGTGCCGACCTGCCGGTGCGGGTGGGCACCAACAACTTCGAACGGATCGTCTACAAGCTGTACGGCGATGGCGTTGCGCGGCTTGAAGCGTTCAAGGCGGGCGAATACGATGTGCTCGTCGAGTACATCGCGCGCAACTGGACGCGCCGCGACGTCGGCAAGCGTTTCGACAGCGGCGAGCTCGTCAAGCGCGAATTCCGCCAGCACAACGGCGCCGGCATGCAGGGCTTCTTCATGAACCTGCGCCGGCCGCTGTTTCGCGACGTGCGCGTACGCCAGGCGCTCGACCTTGCGTTCGACTTCGAATGGCTGAACCGCCAGCTGTTCTACAGCGCCTACACGCGTCTGGACAGCTACTTCGCCGACACCGACCTGCAGGCGACCGGCACGCCCGGCCCCGGCGAGCTGAAGTTGCTGGAGCCGCTGCGCGCGCAGCTCGACCCGGCCGTGTTCGGGCCGATGGTCACTCAGCCGGACACGAATCCGCCGGGCTCGCTGCGCGCGAACCTGCTGAAGGCGCGCACGCTGCTCGCGCAGGCCGGCTGGACCTATCGCGACGGCGCGCTGCGCAATGCGAAAGGCGAGCCGTTCACGTTCGAGATCCTCGACGATTCGGGCGCCGCGATGGAAGGTGTCGTGACGGCCTATCAGCGCAATCTGGCGAAGCTCGGCATCGATGCACGCTTTCGCACGGCCGATTTCGCGCTGCTGCAAAAGCGCCTCGACGCGTTCGACTACGACATGACGACGATCCGCCTGCCGGGCGTGCAGGTGCCGGGGGCCGAGCAATACTCGCGTTACGCCAGCAAGTTCGCCGACGAGCCGGGCTCCGACAACTTCATCGGGCTGAAGTCACCGGCCGTCGACGCGCTGCTGCACGCACTCGGCACCGCGCAGTCGCGCGACGAATTGCTCGATGCGACACACGCGCTCGACCGCGTGCTGATGCATGGCTACTACGCGGTCCCGCAGTGGTACAGCACGACGCACCGGATCGCGTACAAGCGCACGCTCGGCTACCCGCAGACGCTGCCGCTGTACTATTCGGCCGAGGGCTGGGTCGTGTCGACCTGGTGGGCGAAGCCCGATCACTAAGCCACGCCGCCCCTACGTCCAACCCTGCCTACCGATCGCGAGTCGACGCCCATGTGGAGCTACATCCTCAAACGCCTGCTGCTGATGATCCCGACGCTCATCGGTGTGCTGACGCTCACGTTCGCGGTGATCCAGTTCGTACCGGGCGGCCCCGTCGAACAGGCCGTGCAGGAATTGCGCAAGGGCGCGACGGAGCAGGGTGCGGTGCCGTTCGGGATGCGCGCGCACACCGGCGTCGACGCGCAGCAGCTCGCGCAGCTGAAGGCGTTGTACGGTTTCGACAAACCGCCGCTCGAACGCTACTGGCTGATGCTGAAGCGCTTCGCGCGCTTCGATCTCGGCGACAGCTACTTCCGCCACCAGAGCGTGTGGTCGCTGGTCGTGCAGAAGCTGCCCGTGTCGATCAGCATCGGGCTGTGGACGTTCTTCCTCACGTACCTGATCTCGGTGCCGCTGGGCATCGCGAAGGCCGTGCGCAACGGTTCGCCGTTCGACGTCGCGACGAGCCTCGTCGTGCTCGTCGGTTATGCGATTCCGGGCTTCGTGCTCGGCGTGCTGCTGCTCGTGCTGTTCGGCGGTGGCTCGTTCTGGCAGCTTTTCCCGCTGCGCGGGCTCACGTCGGACAACTTCGCCCAGCTGTCGCTCGTCGGCAAGGTGCTCGACTACCTGTGGCACATCGCGCTGCCGATCACGGCGTCGGTCGTCGGCAGCTTCGCGGTCGTCACGATGCTCACGAAGAATGCGTTCCTCGACCAGATCCGCCGGCAATACGTGCTGACCGCGCGCGCGAAAGGGCTCTCCGAGCGCAGCGTGCTGTGGAAGCACGTGTTCCGCAACGCGATGCTGCCGCTGATCGTCGGTTTCCCGGCCGCGTTCATCGGCGCGTTCTTCACGGGCAGCCTGCTGATCGAGACGCTGTTCTCGCTCGACGGCCTCGGGCTGCTGTCGTACGAATCGGTCGTGCGGCGCGACTATCCGGTCGTGCTCGGCACGCTGTACCTGTTCACGCTGATCGGCCTTGCGACCAAGCTGATCTCCGATCTCTGCTATGTGTGGGTCGATCCGCGCATTCAATTCGACACCCTGGAGCGCTGACATGAAACCGTCCGTCTGCATGCCCGGCGTCACCGGGCGAGGTGCGCGATGAACCGGGCCGTCGTGTCGTCCCGCATCGACGCGGCGCGCGCCCGCGTGTCGCCGTCTCCCGCGCGCCGCGTATGGCAGCGCTTCAGGCAGCAGCGCCTCGGCTACTGGAGCTTCGTGATCTTCGTCGTCGCGTTCGCCGCGAGCCTCGCGGCGCCGCTGTGGTCGAACGACAAGCCGCTCGTCGTGCGTTACGACGGCCAGACCTATTTCCCGATGTTCCATGCGTATCCGGAGACGACCTTCGGCGGCGATTTCCCGACGCCGGCCGACTATCTCGACCCGTATGTGCGCAAGCGGCTCGAGGCGCCCGGCAACTTCGTCGTCTACCCGCCGAACCGTTACTACTACGACACGCTGAACTACTTCTCGAACGTGCCGAACCCCGCGCCGCCGTCGCGCGCGAACTGGCTCGGCACGGACGCGCAGGGCCGCGACCTGCTCGCCCGGCTCGTGTACGGGTTCCGCGTGTCGGTCGAGTTCGGGCTGATCCTGACCGTGATCGGCACGCTGCTCGGGATCGCCGCGGGCGCCGTGCAGGGCTTCTTCGGCGGGCGCATCGACATCGTCGGGCAGCGCCTGATCGAGATCTGGAGTTCGCTGCCCGAGCTGTACCTGCTGATCATCTTCGCGTCGATCTTCGAGCCGAGTTTCCTGCTGCTGATCGTGCTGCTGTCGCTGTTCGGCTGGATCGGGCTCGCCGACTACGTGCGCGCGGAATTCCTGCGCAACCGCACGCAGGACTACGTGCGCGCGGCGCGCGCGATGGGGCTCACGAACTGGCAGATCATCTGGCGCCATGTGCTGCCGAACAGCCTCACGCCGGTGATCACGTTCCTGCCGTTCCGGATGAGCGGCTCGATCCTCGCGCTCACGAGCCTCGATTTCCTCGGGCTCGGCGTGCCGCCGCCGACTCCGAGCCTCGGCGAACTGCTCGCGCAGGGCAAGGGCAACCTCGACGCATGGTGGATCTCGTTGTCGACCTTCGGCGTGCTGGTCACGACGCTGCTGCTGCTGACCTTCATGGGCGACGCGCTGCGCAACGCACTCGATACGCGGATCGCCGATTCGGTGCGCGCGGCGGGAGGCCAGCGATGAGCGAGGCGGTCGTATCGACGCAGCATGAGCCGCTGCTGGCGCTCGAGCATCTGCATGTACGCTTCGGCGACACGGTCGCGGTGGACGACGTGACGCTCGAGATCGGTCGCGGCGAGCGCGTGGCGCTGGTCGGCGAATCGGGTTCCGGCAAGAGCGTGACCGCGCTGTCGATCCTGAGGCTGCTGCGCGACGCCGACGTGAGCGGGGCGATCCGCTTCGCGGGGCAGGACCTGGCTGGCAAGAGCGAGCGCGAGATGCGCGGGCTGCGCGGCTCGGACATCGCGATGATCTTCCAGGAACCGATGACGGCGCTCAACCCGCTGTATACGATCGGCGTGCAGATCGGCGAGACGATCGTGCTGCACGACGGCGTATCGGCGGTCGAGGCGCGCAAGCGTGCGATCGCTCTGCTGGCGCGCACGGGCATCGCGGAGCCGGAGAAGCGTGTCGACAGCTATCCGCACCAGTTGTCGGGCGGCCAGCGGCAGCGCGCGATGATCGCGATGGCGCTTGCCTGCCGGCCGCGCCTGCTGCTGGCCGACGAGCCGACCACCGCGCTCGACGTGACGATCCGCGCGCAGATCGTCGACCTGCTGCTGGAGCTGCAGCGCGAGGAAGCGGAAAAGCGCGGGATGGCGATCCTGCTGATCACGCACGACCTGAATCTCGTGCGGCACTTCGCGGATCGCGTCGCGGTGATGGAGCACGGCCGGCTCGTCGAGAGCGGGCCGGTCGAGCGGATCTTCGCGGAACCCGAGCATCCGTATACGCAGCGGCTGCTGAACAGCCGGCCGCAACGCGCGGTCGCTCCGGTGATGCCGATCGCGCCCGTCGTGCTCGATGCTCGCCACGTGAGCGTGCAGTTCGCGCGCAAGCGGCCGGGCATCGCGGGCTGGTTCGGCTCGGTACCCGTGACGGCTGTCGCGGATGTGTCGGTGTCGGTGCGGCAGGGCGAGACGCTCGGCATCGTCGGTGAATCGGGATCCGGGAAGTCGACGCTCGCGATGGCGCTGCTCGGCCTGCAAAAGACGGCCGGCGGCACGATCGAATTCCAGGGGCGCGCGCTGTCGACCTATCGAGGCCGCGAACAGACCGCCCTGCGCTCGAACATGCAGGTGGTCTTTCAGGATCCGTTCAGTTCGCTTTCTCCGCGTCACACGATCGAGCGGATCGTCGGCGAGGGGCTCGAACTGCATCGCCCGGACATGACGCCCGATGCGCGTCGCGCGAAGTCGCTCGCGGTGCTGCGCGAAGTCGGCCTCGACCGCACGGTGCTGCACCGTTATCCGCACGAATTCTCGGGCGGGCAGCGCCAGCGGATCGCGATCGCGCGCGCGCTGGTGCTGGAACCGCGCATCCTGATCCTCGACGAGCCGACGTCCGCGCTCGACGTGTCGATCCAGCAGCAGGTGCTCAAGCTGCTCGCGAATTTGCAACAGAAATACAACCTCGGCTATGTATTCATCAGCCACGACCTGGAGGTGATCGGGGCGATGGCGCACCGCGTCGCGGTGATGCAGGGCGGGGCCGTCGTCGAGTCGGGAGAGGTGGCCGACATCTTCAGCAGACCGTCACATCCTTACACACAAAAGCTGTTGAAAGCGGTCTGGAAAGCGTGATAGGCCGCCAATGGTCTGACCATCTCGATTGTATTTATTAATTTGTTTTGACAAACGATTACGCGCTGGCTAGTATCGACCGAAATTTTCCGCCAATCAGCTGATTTTTAAGCACATTCCATCGACCAATGCAGCATCGATCCCTGACCCAGGCATGCGCGCGCACCATCGCCGGGCTGTTCATCGGCGCCCTGTTCGCAGCAGCACCCGGCGCGTTCGCCGACGAAGTCAGCAGTTTTAACCAGAATGTCACCAATTCGACGCAGAACGCGTCGAATTCCTCCCTCCAGCAGACCAGCGCGCAGCCGTCGGGCGGCGGCGCGAAGTCGTTCCTCGCCGGCATGGCCGGCAAGGCGGGCGACGTGGTCGTCGGCGCGCTGAACATGATCGGCGTGCGCTATCGCTGGGGCGGCAACTCGCCGGATTCGGGCCTCGACTGCAGCGGCTTCGTGCGCTACGTGTTCCAGGACACCCTCGGGATGTCGCTGCCGCGTCGAGCGGAAGAGATGAGCCGCGTCGGCGAGAAGGTGAGCATGAGCAACCTCAAGCCGGGCGATCTCGTGTTCTTCAACACGATGCGCCGCACGTTCTCGCACGTCGGCATCTACATCGGCGACAACAAGTTCGTGCACTCGCCGTCGACGGGCAGCACCATCCGCGTCGACGATCTCGATAGCGGCTACTGGGAAAAGCGTTTCACCGGCGCGCGCCGGCTTGAGTCGGAGTTCCCGATGAAGCCGGAAGATCTGCGTCAGCGCGTGCGCGCGACGATTGGCGACGATTCGGCGAACGGCAACAACTGACGTTCGACGGCCGGTCCGGCCGGATCGAAAAAACCCTGTCACCGAAAGGCGGCAGGGTTTTTTGTTTTGGGGCGATGCAAACGGTGAATGACCGTCGCGCCGTCGTTTGCGGGCCGGCGGCGCGCGCCGGCCTGCGCGTCGCGTGCTTACGCGGCGGCCACGCCGCGCGCTGCCGCGAGCTTGCGCTGCAGTTCCGGCATGATGCGCGCGACGGCTTCCTCGCCTGCAAGAATGGCCGCGTTGCGCTGGTTGAAGTCGCTGCCGCCCATGGCCGCGAGGTTCGGGCGGATCACGACGTCGGCGTACTTTTCGAGCTCGTAGGTCTTGATCGTCTGGCCCATGATCGTGAAGGTCTGCAGCAGCATCTCGATCGGGTTGTTGGTTGCCGCGCCGTCCGGCCGGGCCGAGATGTCGACCGCGATCACGAAGCTCGCGCCCATCTTGCGCGCATACGACGCCGGCACGGGGCTCACGAGGCCGCCGTCGACATATTCGCGGTTGCCGATCTTCACCGGTTCGAACACCGACGGCACGCTGCACGACGCACGCACCGCGAGCCCCGTGTTGCCTTGCTGGAACAGGATCGGCTGACCGCTCTGCAGATCGGTCGCGACAATACCGAGCGGCTTCGCCATCTTCTCGATCGGCCGGTTGTTGAGCGTCTTGTTCAGGAAGTTCTGCAGCGCCACGCCCTGCAGCAGCCCGCGCGAACGGAACGGCAGCGCCCAGTCGCTGATCGCCGCCTGGTCCATGTCGAGCGCGATCTTGTTGATCTGCAGTGCGCTCATGCCCGACGCATACAGTGCGCCGACCACCGAGCCCGCGCTCGTGCCCGCGACGATTTCGACCGGGATGCCGCGCGCCTCGAGCGCCTTCAGCACGCCGATGTGCGAGAAGCCGCGCGCGGCGCCGCCGCCGAGCGCGATGCCGATCTTCACCGGCTTCTCGCGCGGCTGCGTGGCGCCGGACGTATTGTCCGAACGGGATTTGTCGCCGAACGACGTG
This sequence comes from Burkholderia sp. AU4i, assembly GCF_000466765.1. Taxonomy (NCBI): domain Bacteria; kingdom Pseudomonadati; phylum Pseudomonadota; class Betaproteobacteria; order Burkholderiales; family Burkholderiaceae; genus Burkholderia; species Burkholderia sp. AU4i. Next base: position 17,010 of record NZ_ASSI01000169.1, read on the forward strand.
CAGGCGGCGAGGCTGGCGGACGCGGCGGCGATCGTGAAGTGGCGGCGCGACAGGCGAGGGGACGACATCGAATGGTTCTCCGGCGGCTTGGCGGCGGGTCACACGGCCCGCGGCGGCGATAGGTTCCGAGCGGCCGCGCGGCAGGTTCCGTGCGGCCGGCGCCGCGCCGGCTGGCGGCCGCGGCGCGCACATCATAAAGCAAGCGGCGCGCTTGGCGCGATGTCCGGCGCGAGTATAATTCCGGCTTCTTTCCCGTTCCGGGCGCGGCCGGCCCCGTTGCTGTCCGGGCTGCCGCCGTCGATCCCGCGTCGAATCATTCATGCGCCCCAGGCGTTCGAGTTACCGTTTATGACCCGTCCTGTCCGTACCCGCTTCGCGCCGAGTCCCACCGGCTTCATCCACCTCGGCAACATCCGCTCCGCGCTCTATCCGTGGGCGTTCGCCCGCAAGATGAAGGGCACGTTCGTGCTGCGCATCGAGGACACCGACGTCGAGCGCTCGTCGCAGGAAGCGGTCGACGCGATCCTCGAAGGGATGCAATGGCTCGGCCTGGATTTCGACGAAGGCCCGATCTACCAGATGCAGCGGATGGACCGCTATCGCGAGGTGCTCGCGCAGATGCTGGAGAAGGGGCTTGCCTACCCGTGCTACATGTCGGCCGAGGAGCTCGACGCGCTGCGCGAACGCCAGCGCGAGGCCGGCCTGAAGCCGCGCTACGACGGCACGTGGCGTCCGGAGCCCGGCAAGGTGCTGCCGGAGCCGCCGGCCGGCGTGAAGCCGGTGCTGCGTTTCCGCAATCCGCTGACGGGCACGGTCGTGTGGGATGACGCGGTGAAGGGGCGTGTCGAGATTTCGAACGAGGAACTCGACGACCTCGTGATCGCGCGCCCGGACGGCACGCCGATCTACAACTTCTGCGTGGTGGTGGACGACATGGACATGGGCATCACGCACGTGATCCGTGGCGACGACCACGTGAACAACACGCCGCGCCAGATCAACATCCTGAATGCGCTCGGCGGCGAGGCGCCGGTCTACGCGCACCTGCCGACCGTGCTGAACGAGCAGGGCGAGAAGATGAGCAAGCGGCATGGCGCGATGAGCGTGATGGCGTATCGCGACGCGGGTTTCCTGCCCGAAGCGGTCGTCAACTATCTCGCGCGCCTCGGCTGGTCGCACGGCGATGCCGAGATTTTCTCGCGTGAGCAGTTCGTCGAATGGTTCGATCTCGAGCATCTCGGCAAGTCGCCCGCGCAATACGACCACAGCAAGCTGAGCTGGCTGAACGCGCATTACATCAAGGAAGCCGACAACGCGCGCCTCGCCGAGCTGGCCAAGCCGTTCCTCGCCGCACTCGGCGTCGACGATGCGGCGATCGCCACGGGCCCGGCGCTCGATGCCGTGGTCGGGCTGATGAAGGATCGCGCGACGACGGTCAAGGAGATCGCGGAAGGCGCTGCGATGTTCTACCGTGTGCCGGCACCGGAGGCCGATGCGCTTGCGCAGCACGTGACCGATGCGGTGCGTCCGGCGCTGGCCGATCTCGTCGCTGCGCTGAAAGCGGCCGACTGGACGAAGGAGGCCGTATCCGCCGCGCTGAAGGCGACGCTCGGCACGCACAAGCTGAAGATGCCGCAACTCGCGATGCCGGTGCGCCTGCTGGTGGCGGGGACGACGCACACGCCGTCGATCGACGCGGTGCTCGTCCTGTTCGGTCGCGATGTCGTGGTGTCGCGCATCGAGGCCGCGCTGGCCTGAGATTCGGGGGCGAGCGAAGCCGCCCGTGCGTGACATCGCGGCGGCTTCGCAAAAAATTTCGCTCCAATCGCAAAAAGGGTATTTACAAGTTCAAAGTAGCTCCATATAATCTCATTTCTGTTCTGCAAGGGGGTATAGCTCAGCTGGGAGAGCGCTTGCATGGCATGCAAGAGGTCAGCGGTTCGATCCCGCTTACCTCCACCATCAGAACAAGCTGAGTTGATTTGCGAAGCAAGTAGGGTAGTAATAAATGCTTCACAAAATGATTCAAAGCAGTTAGAATTTCGGCCTTCGCTGTTGATTGAAAAGTGAATAGCGAAAGTCAGACAAATCTGAAAAGATTTTGTCCCCTTCGTCTAGAGGCCTAGGACATCACCCTTTCACGGTGAGTACAGGGGTTCGAATCCCCTAGGGGACGCCAGGATTCAGCGGCGTTTCGTAGAAGTGTCGCAAGGCTCGCAGGAACGTAACCGACGTCCTGCGGGTTGGGTAAGAAAGCTGGAGCGGTAGTTCAGTCGGTTAGAATACCGGCCTGTCACGCCGGGGGTCGCGGGTTCGAGTCCCGTCCGCTCCGCCAGAACGAAGCCCGTTCAAGACGTTTTTGAGCGGGCTTTTGTATTAAAGATGTAAGCAGTACGTTGTCCCCTTCGTCTAGAGGCCTAGGACATCACCCTTTCACGGTGAGTACAGGGGTTCGAATCCCCTAGGGGACGCCAGGATTCAGCGGCGTTTCGTAGAAGTGCCGCATCGCTTGCAGGAGCGTGACAAGATCCTGCAGGCGAGGGTAAGAAAAGCTGGAGCGGTAGTTCAGTTGGTTAGAATACCGGCCTGTCACGCCGGGGGTCGCGGGTTCGAGCCCCGTCCGCTCCGCCAGAACGAAGCCCGTTCAAAGAACGTTTTTTGAACGGGCTTTTGCATTAAGGATGTAAGCAGTACGTTGTCCCCTTCGTCTAGAGGCCTAGGACATCACCCTTTCACGGTGAGTACAGGGGTTCGAATCCCCTAGGGGACGCCAGATTTCGGCGTCGTTCGAACAAACGATGCGCCGGCAGGAAGCAACCGACGCCTGCCAGGCAAGCAGCAAGACTGGAGCGGTAGTTCAGTCGGTTAGAATACCGGCCTGTCACGCCGGGGGTCGCGGGTTCGAGTCCCGTCCGCTCCGCCAAAAAATGAAGAAGCCCGCCTCGTGCGGGCTTTTTCATTTGTATCGTCGGTTGCGCCCGCTGGCGGGCGCGTGACCGCGGAGCGGAGGAAGCCGC
>NZ_ASSI01000170.1:0-12316 GCF_000466765.1 Burkholderia sp. AU4i
TCGTCATGGCGGGTGCGGCTCGGGCGACGGGTTACTTCCCGTCGGGGGTATCCCACTCGCCGCGTTCGGTGCGGCCGGCGTCGGGCACGGAAAGCCCGAAGTGGCGATACGTGAGCAGCGTCGCGACGCGCCCGCGCGGCGTGCGCTGCAGGAAGCCCTGCTGGATCAGGTAGGGCTCGAGTACGTCCTCGATCGTGTCGCGCTCTTCGCCGATCGCCGCCGCGAGGTTGTCGATACCGACCGGGCCGCCGTCGAACTTGTACAGGATTGCCTCGAGCAGCTTGCGGTCCATCAGGTCGAAGCCGACCGGATCGACGTCGAGCATCGCGAGCGCGGCATCGGCGACGGCCGCGGTGATCTGGCCGTCGGCCTTCACTTCCGCGAAGTCGCGCACGCGGCGCAGCAGCCGGTTCGCAATCCGCGGCGTGCCGCGCGAGCGCTTCGCGATTTCCAGCGCACCGTTCGGATCGATCTGCGCGTTCAGCAGCGATGCCGAGCGCCGCACGATGCGCGACAGTTGATCGGCGTCGTAGAACTCGAGGCGCGCGACGATCCCGAAACGGTCGCGCAGCGGGTTGGTCAGCATCCCGGCGCGAGTGGTGGCGCCGACCAGCGTGAACGGCTGCAGGTCGAGCTTCACGCTGCGCGCGGCCGGGCCTTCGCCGATCATGATGTCGATCTGGTAATCCTCGAGTGCCGGATACAGGATTTCCTCGACGACCGGCGACAGCCGGTGGATTTCGTCGATGAACAGCACGTCGTTCGCCTCGAGGTTCGTCAGCAGCGCGGCGAGATCGCCCGCGCGCTCGAGCACGGGGCCCGACGTCTGGCGCAGGTTCACGCCCATCTCCCGCGCGATGATGTGCGCGAGCGTCGTCTTGCCGAGGCCCGGCGGCCCGAACAGCAGCACGTGGTCGAGCGGCTCGGAGCGGCGCTTGGCGGCTTCGATGAAGATCTCGAGCTGGCCGCGCACCTTTTCCTGGCCGACGTAGTCGTCGAGCTGGCGCGGCCGCAGCGCACGTTCGAACACCTCCTCGTGCGACGAGGCGGGCGTGGCGGCGATGATCCGCTGCTCGGTGGCGAGTTTGTCGGTTTCAATCATGCGGCCATTGTACCGCGCGCCGCACTCGGGCCAACCTGGCCGAACGGCCGACTGGCGCGCAATGCCGCACCGCGCGACACTGGTTTCGACGGCCGGATTGAACGCGCGTTACGCCTTCGACAGCGCCTTCAGTGCGAGCTTGATGCCTTCGGATACACCGGTGCCGGCCGGCACGTTCTTGATCGCGGCCAGCCCTTCCTTTTCGGAATAGCCGAGCGCAAGCAGCGCGTTGAGGATGTCGGTTGCGTGGTCGGACGGCGACGCGGCGCCGGCGAGCGCGCCGAGATCGGCGCCGAGCTTGCCCTTCAGTTCGAGCAGCAGGCGTTCGGCCGTCTTCTTGCCGATGCCGGGCAGGCGCGTGAGGCGTGCGGCGTCCTGCATCGTCACGGCCTGCGCGAGTTCCTGCACGCTCATGCCGGACAGCACGGCGAGCGCCATGCGCGCGCCGATGCCGGTGATCTTCAGCAGTTCGCGGAAGGTCGTGCGCTCTTGGGGCGTGAGGAAGCCGTACAGCAGGTGCGCGTCCTCGCGGACGATCTGCTGCGTGAGCAGCACGACGCGCTCGCCCGTTTGCGGCAGGTTGTAGAAGGTGCTCATCGGCACGTCGATTTCGTAGCCGACGCCGTTGCAGTCGACGAGCAGGTGAGGCGGGTTCTTTTCGAGCAGGATGCCGGCGATGCGACCGATCATGGAGGGCGGGATGCGAGGAATAAAGCGCGAGTGTAGCGCACGTGCGGCGCAATGCCGACGGGATCGGCCGTCAGGCCGGGGCAACGGGTGTCGTGGGTGTGCCGCGTGCGGTCGAAATGGTCGAAACGGTCGACACGGTCGATCCGGCAGGCCGCACGCTGGCACGCGCGATGTCAGCCGACCAGCCGCCCGCGCCGTACGCGCAGCCCTTTTTTCGCGAGCGCCGGTGCGAGGCCGCCGAGCGTGCTGAGCGTGTCGCCGCCGTGCGCGTGGCAGATCGCCATGCCGAGCGCGTCGGCCGCGTCGGAGCCCGGCTGTCCGGAGAGATTGAGCAGCCGCGTGACCATCTCCTGCATCTGCGTCTTGGTCGCGCGGCCGTAGCCGACCACGGCCTGCTTGAGCTGCAGCGCCGTGTATTCGGCGACGGGCAGGCCGCCCGCGACGAGGCCGCAAATCGCGGCGCCGCGCGCCTGGCCGAGCAGCAGCGTCGACTGCGGGTTCACGTTGACGAACACCTTTTCGATCGCGGCCTGATCAGGTGCGTGCTCGCGCACGATGGTCGAGACGCCCTGGAAGATCGTGCCGAGCCGGGTGGCCAGGTCGGCGGTCGGCGTGCGGATCACGCCGCTCGCGACATAGGCGAGCCGGTGGCCGCTGACGTCGATGATGCCGAAACCGGTGACGCGCAGGCCGGGGTCGATGCCGAGAATTCGCATGAGTGAGGAGAAAAACCTGATGCAGCGATACTACAACGAATGGTGCGCGGCGCCGGCCGCACGGTTGCGTGCGCCGGCGCAACGCAATAAAAAACCCGGCGGGTGCAATGCCGCCGGGTTGTCGTGCAGCGGCCGCGCGGGCCGCATGCCGCGATCAGTGACGGAAGTGACGCACGCCCGTCAGGATCATCGCGATGCCGTGCTCGTCGGCTGCCGCGATCACTTCGTCGTCGCGCATCGAGCCGCCCGGCTGGATCACGCAGGTCGCACCGGCCGCCACGACGACGTCGAGGCCGTCGCGGAACGGGAAGAACGCATCCGACGCGACGGCCGAACCGGCCAGCGTCAGGCCCGCGTTCTGCGCCTTGATGCTCGCGATGCGCGCGGAATCGACGCGGCTCATCTGGCCGGCGCCGACGCCGAGCGTCATGCCGTTGCCGCAGAACACGATCGCGTTCGACTTCACGTACTTCGCGACGCGCCATGCGAACAGCAGGTCGTCCATTTCCTTCGCGGTCGGCTGGCGCTTCGTGACGACGCGCAACTCGCTCGGCTGCACGTTCTTCGAATCGAGCGACTGCACGAGCAGGCCGCCGCCCACGCGCTTCAGGTCGAACGCGTTATGGCCGTCGCCCAGCGCGATCTCGAGCAGGCGCACGTTCTGCTTCGCGGCGAACACCTGCTTCGCGGCGTCGGAGAACGACGGGGCGATCAGCACTTCGACGAACTGCTTCGCGACTGCCTGGGCGGCCGCTTCGTCGACTTCGCGGTTGAACGCGATGATGCCGCCGAATGCGGAAGTCGGATCCGTCTGGAACGCCTTCGCGTACGCGTCGGCCGAATCGTTGCCCACTGCCACGCCGCACGGGTTCGCGTGCTTGATGATCACGCAGGCCGGTGCGTCGAACGTCTTCACGCATTCCCACGCCGCGTCCGAATCCGCGATGTTGTTGTACGACAGTTCCTTGCCCTGCAGCTGACGGTAGTTCGCCAGCGCGCCGGCCGGCGTCGCGAGGTCGCGGTAGAACGCCGCGCTCTGGTGCGGGTTCTCGCCGTAGCGCAGGTCCTGCACCTTGTCGAACGCCAGGTTCAGCGTGGCCGGGTACGTGCTGCGCGACGCGTGCTTCAGCTCGTCGGTCAGGCTCGTCAGGTAGTTCGTGATCGCGCCGTCGTATTGCGCGGTGTGCGCGAACACCTTCGTCGCGAGGCGGAAGTTGGTCGCGTAGCCCACCGCGTTGCCGTTCGCCTTCATTTCATCGAGCACGACCGCGTAGTCGGCCGGATCGACGACGACCGTCACGTCGCGATGGTTCTTCGCGGCCGAGCGCAGCATCGTCGGGCCGCCGATGTCGATGTTCTCGATCGCGTCGGCGAGCGTGCAGTCGTCCTTCGCGATCGTCGCGACGAACGGATACAGGTTCACGACGAGCAGGTCGATCGTCGGGATGCCGTGCTGTTCCAGCGCCTGCATGTGCTCGGGCAGGTCGCGGCGGGCCAGGATGCCGCCGTGCACCTTCGGGTGGAGCGTCTTCACGCGCCCATCGAGCATCTCCGGGAAGCCCGTGTAATCAGCCACTTCGGTCACGGGCAGGCCGGCGTCGGCGAGGAGTTTCGCGGTGCCGCCCGTCGACAGCAGCTTGACGCCGAGGTCGGACAGCGACTTCGCGAAGTCGACAATGCCGGTCTTGTCGGAAACGGAAATGAGCGCTTGCTTGATCATGATGGAACCACCAATAGCCAGGGAAACGGGGACGGGACGGCCGCCTACAGCAGGCCGTGCTGCTGCAGCTTCTTGCGCAGCGTATTGCGATTGATGCCGAGGTACTCCGCGGCGAGCGACTGGTTGCCGCCTGCCTGTACGAGCACGACCTCGAGCATCGGCTTTTCGACGCAGGACATCACCATTTCATAGACGTCGTGCGGATTGGAGCCGTCTAGATCCCGGAAATACACGTCCAGGCTCTCGCGGACACATTGTTCGATGTTGTGCTTGCTCATGCTGCTAACTGGTTATGGTCGTCCGACTCGCCCTGGCCGTTTTCCTCTTCGTCGTCGACGTAGACGAGGTGGTCCGACAGCGCCTTTTGCGCCTCGAAGAATGCATTGACGGCGGCGAGCTGCTCGCGGGTGGAATCGAGCGTGTTCATCCTGTGCCGGAACCCGTTGGCACCGGAAAGGCCGCGAGTGTACCAGCCGATGTGCTTGCGCGCAGTACGGACTCCCGTGAATTCACCATAGAACGCGTAGTGGTCTTCCAGGTGTTCGTTCATCACGTGCTGGATCTCGTCGATCCGCGGCGGGGGCAGCAGCTCGCCGGTTTGCAGGAAATGATCGATTTCGCGGAACAACCATGGCCGACCTTGCGCGGCGCGACCGATCATCAGGGCATCGGCGCCGGTCGCGTCGAGCACGGCCTTCGCCTTCGCGGGCGACGTGATGTCGCCGTTCGCGACCACCGGAATCCGCACCGCCGCCTTCACGGCCGCGATGGTGTCGTACTCGGCGTCGCCGCGGTACAGGTCGGCGCGCGTGCGGCCGTGCACGGTGAGCATCGAAATGCCGGCGGCTTCGGCCAGGCGCGCGACCGTGATCGCGTTCTTGTGCTCGCGATCCCAGCCGGTGCGGATCTTCAGCGTGACGGGCACCGCATCGGGCCCCGTGCCGACCGCCGCGACGACGGCCTCGACGATGCGCTGCACGAGCGGCTCGTTCTGCAGCAGCGCGGAGCCGGCCGCGACGTTGCAGACTTTCTTCGCCGGGCAGCCCATGTTGATGTCGATGATCTGCGCGCCGTTGTCGACGTTGTAGCGGGCCGCTTCGGCCATCATCGCCGGATCGGCGCCCGCGATCTGAACCGCGATCGGCTCCACCTCGCCTTCGTGGTTCGCGCGCCGCATCGTCTTCGCGCTTTTCCACAGCTGCGCGTTGGACGCGACCATCTCGGACACGGCGTAACCGGCCCCCATCCGCTTGCAGAGCTGGCGGAACGGACGATCCGTCACGCCGGCCATCGGGGCGACGAACAGGTTGTTACGCAATACGTGAGAGCCGATAACGGGCATCGCAATGGCACCGCCCGCGGCGGGCGCGGGCATGAAAAGGGCAGACGGAAACGCGCATTTTACCGTATTCCCATGCCCCGCCGATTTGACCCGGTTTGAGTGGCGCGACTGTGCGCGCCGGGTGTCAGTTGCGCTGGCCGAACATCATCTGGCGCGCGATCACCTTTTTGAGCGGCGGCACGAACTCGAGCGCGGTCAGCGCGGCACCGCGCAGCAGCGGGAGCGGGCCCGAGTCGATCGTGAACAGGCGTGCCAGCGTGTCGGTCGCGCCGATCGTGAAACGCCGGTCGAGTGCGCGGCGCGCGTTGAAGGTGGCGAGTGCGGTCGATTCGAAGCCTTGCGTGGACAGCGTGTCGACGAGCGTATGCGCATCGCGCAGCCCGAGGTTGAGCCCCTGGCCCGCGACGGGGTGCAGGGTTTGCGCGGCATTGCCGACGATCGCGACGCGGCCGTTGACGAGCGTCTGCGCGGCGTTCAGGCCGAGCGGGAAAGACGCGCGGCCCGCGATCGCGACGAAGTCGCCCATGCGCGCGCCGAATGCGCTGCCGAGCTCGCGCAGGAACGCGTCGTCGGGCAGCGCGGCACGGCGCGCCGCTTCGTCGGGCGTGCAGCACCACACGAGCGAATATTCGGCCTGGCGCGGGCCACCGAGCGGCAGCAGCGCGAGCGGGCCTTCGTGCGTGAAGCGTTCCCATGCGACGTTCGGGCGCGGCGCCGATACCGTGACCGTGCCGACGATCGCGGTCTGGCCGTAGTCGCGGCGGTGCTTGCCGGTATCGGCCCGCTGTTCGTGGAACAGCCCGCCTTCGGCGTTGATGACGATGCGTGCGCGCAGCGTGCGCTCGCCTTGCGGGCCATCGAGCGTCAGCGTGACGCCGTCGGCATCCTGCTGCGGCGCGCGCGCGGTGGTCGACGTGAGCCAGTCGACGCGGGTGCCGCGCACGGCGCTCGCGAGCGCCTGGACGAGCGAGCCGAAGCGCACGACATAACCGAGCGCCGCGACGTCGTGTTCGTCGCGGTCGATCAGCGTGCGGCCGAAATGGCCGCGTTGCGATACGTGGATATGTTCGATCGGCGTCGCGTCGGCGGGCCACGCGAGCGTGTCGAGCAGCACGCGGCTGCCGTGCGACACGGCGATCGCGCGCGGATCGTTTGCGCTCGCGGCCGGTTCACGCGCATCGATCAGCGCGATCGATGCGTGCTGCGTGGCGCTGCGGCGCGCGAGCCAGCCGGCGAGCGCGAGCCCGACAGGGCCCGCGCCGACGATGGCGAGGTCGTAGTCCGGCGTGGCCGGGGAGGAGGCGGTCGTCATCTTGATTCGTGAAACGGAGGTAACGGTCGGCGGCAGCCGGTCATGCGAGTGCGCGCATCAGCGCTTCGATCTCGTCCGCCGCGACGGGCACGCCGCGCGTGATCAGCTCGCAGCCCTGCTCGCGCACGATCGCGTCGTCCTCGATGCGGATGCCGATGTTCCAGTACTCGGGCGGCACGTCGTCGGCGGCGCGCACATACAGGCCGGGTTCGACCGTCAGCGTCATGCCGGCCTTCAGCGTGCGCCATGGCAGCACGCCGTTGCCGTCGCGCTCGGCGAGCCGCTCGCGGTAGTCGCCGCAATCGTGCACGTCCATGCCGATCCAGTGGCCGGTGCGGTGCATGTAGAAGCGCGTGTACGCACGCTCGGCGATCACGTCGTCGACGTTCGAGAAGCGCGTTTTCGGGATGATGCCGGTGTCGAGCAGCCCCTGCGCGAGCACGCGCACGGCGGCGTCGTGCGGTGCTTCGAACGGCACGCCGGCGCGCGTCGCGTCGATCGCGGCCTGCTGGGCGGCGAGCACGATGTCGTACAGCGTGCGTTGCGCGGGCGAGAAGCGCCCGTTGGCAGGGAACGTGCGCGTGATGTCCGACGCGTAGCCGTCGAGTTCGCACGCGGCGTCGATCAGGATCAGGTCGCCGTCCTTCGCGGTTGCGTTGCCGGCCGGGTAGTGCAGCACGCACGCGTTCGCGCCGGCCGCGACGATCGAGCCGTACGCGGGCGACTGCGCGCCGTGCTTGCGGAACACATACAGCAACTCCGCTTCGAGTTCGTATTCGCGGATGCCGGGGCGGCATGCCTGCATCGCGCGGCGGTGCGCGAGCGCGGAGATGTGCGCGGCGCGCATCATGATCGCGAGCTCGTGCTCGTCCTTCACGAGCCGCATGTCGTCGAGGAGCGGCGTGAGGTCGAGCATCGCGTCCGGTGCGGCGACGCCCGTGCGCCCCAGCGCGCGTACCGCGTCGATCCAGCCCGCGAGCCGGCGGTCGAAGTCGGCCGATGCGCCGAACCGGTAGTGCACGGTGCCGGAGTCGGCGAGCAGGCGCGGCATCTCCATATCGATCACGTCGACCGCGAACGCCGCGTCGAAGCCGAACGCATCGCGCGCGGCTTCGGGCCCGTAATGGAAGCCTTCCCAGATCTCGCGGTCGGCATTCTTGCCGCGGCAGAACAGGATCGACTCCGGCGCGCCGTGCGGCGCGGCCGCGTTCAGCACGAGCACCGCATCCGGCTCGGTGAAGCCCGTCAGGTAATGGAAGTAGCTGTCGTACCGGTACGGGTAGGCCGTATCGCGGTTGCGCAGCAGTTCCGGCGCGGTGGGGACGATGGCGACGCCGCCGCCGGCGGCACGCAGTGCGGCAAGCACGCGTTCACGGCGCTGGCGGTAGACGTCGACGGCGATGGCGGTATCGAGGGGCGCGTTCATTCGTGCGATTGTAGCGCCGCGTGACGCCGCGCGTGAGAGAGGGGGCGGGAAGCCGCGCCGGGCGGCCCGCGTGACGGTTGTTGCAAACCATCCACAGGCCGGTCGGGCGATTTTCTGTCGCGCGACGCCGGCCGGTTATGATCGGCGACAACGTATACTCTCGGCGGTTCCCTTAAAAAGGCAGATGATGAAATTAATCGGTTCGCTCAGCAGCCCGTACGTCCGCAAGGCGCGGATCGTGCTGGCTGAAAAGAAGATCGACTACAAGCTGGAGCTCGAGAACGTGTGGGCGCCGGAGACGGATATTCATGCTTCGAATCCGCTCGGCAAGGTCCCGTGCCTCGTGATGGAGGATGGTGCCGCGGTGTTCGATTCCCGCGTGATCTGCGAATACGTCGACACGCTGTCGCCGGTCGGCAAGCTGATTCCGCCGTCGGGGCGCGAGCGCGTCGAAGTGCGTTGCTGGGAAGCGCTGGGCGACGGCGTGCTCGACGCGGCCGTGGCAATTCGTCTCGAATACACGCTGCGGGACGAAGCGCAGCGCAGCGCGAGCTGGATCGCGCGCCAGCAGCGCAAGATCGACGACGCGCTCGTCGCGATGTCGCAAGGGCTCGGCGGCAAGACGTGGTGCGTCGGTAATCATTACACGCTCGCCGACATCGCACTCGGCTGCGCGCTCGGCTATCTCGACTTCCGGATGCCCGAGCTCAACTGGCGCGACCGCCACCCGAACCTCGACAAGCACTTCGTGAAGCTGCTGCAGCGCCAGTCGTTCGCCGATACGCTGCCGCAGAACTGAGCCGCGCGCGACGCGTACACGCTTCACGCATTCACGCATTCGGCAGACGAAAGAAAAGCGCCCCGCAGGGCGCTTTTCTTTTTGCCGGGCCGCCCCCGCGGCGGAGGCGCTCGCCTGCATCATTCGATCGACGCGTAGACGGCCTCGCCGAGCGTGAACGAATCGCTGCGCGAAATCGGCCACCACTTGTCGTACAGCGTAAAGCCGCAGGTGTTGCCGTCGAGCAGCGCGCCGGGCTTCAGGTACTTCAGCAGCTGCGACATCAGCCGGACCTCGTGCGGCGCGATGCGCTGCACGATGTGATGCGCGCGCAGCTCCGACGGATGCGCGAGGCCGGCCGCCTGCACGAGCTCCTGCAGCGCGTGCAGCGTGTTGCGGTGGAAGTTGTACACGCGGTCGGCCTTGTCGGGCACGACGAGCGCGCGCTGGCGCACCGGGTCCTGCGTCGCGACGCCGGTCGGGCAGCGGCCCGTGTGGCAGGTCTGCGCCTGGATGCAGCCGACCGCGAACATGAAGCCGCGCGCCGAGTTCACCCAGTCCGCGCCGATTGCGAGCGTGCGGGCGACGTCGAACGCGGTGATGATCTTGCCGCTCGCGCCGATCTTCACGCGGTCGCGCACGCCGATCCCGACGAGCGTGTTGTGCACGAGCAGCAGCCCTTCCTGCAGCGGCACGCCGACGTGGTCGGTGAATTCGAGCGGCGCCGCGCCCGTGCCGCCTTCCGCGCCGTCGACGACGATGAAGTCCGGCACGATGCCGGTCTCGAGCATCGCCTTCGCGATCCCGAAGAATTCCCACGGATGGCCGACGCACAGCTTGAAGCCGGTCGGCTTGCCGCCCGACAGCGTGCGCAGCCGTTCGACGAATTCGAGCAGCCCGCGCGGGGTCGAGAATTCCGAGTGCGTCGCGGGCGAGATGCAGTCCTTGCCCATCGGCACGCCGCGCGTCTCGGCGATCTCCGGCGTGATCTTCGCGGCCGGCAGCACGCCGCCGTGGCCGGGCTTCGCGCCCTGCGACAGCTTCACCTCGATCATCTTGACCTGCGGATCGGCGGCCTGCTTCGCGAACTTGTCGGGGTTGAAGGTGCCGTCGTCGTTGCGGCAGCCGAAGTAGCCGGACGCGATTTCCCAGATGATGTCGCCGCCGTTCTCGCGGTGGTACTTCGACAGCGAGCCTTCGCCCGTGTCGTGCGCGAAACCGCCTTTCTTCGCGCCGAGGTTCAGCGAGCGGATCGCGTTCGCGGACAGCGAGCCGAAGCTCATCGCCGAGATGTTGAAGATCGAAATGTCGTACGGTTGCGCGCGATTCGCGCCGACGCGGACGCGGAAATCATGGTTCGGCAGCTTCGTCGGCGCGAGCGAGTGGCTGATCCATTCGTGCGCGACGGCCTTCACGTTCAGCTCGGTGCCGTACGGCCGGTTGTCGGCGACGTTCTTCGCGCGCTGGTAGACGAGGCTGCGCTGCGCGCGAGAGAACGGTTTCTCGTCGGTGTCGTCCTCGACGAAATACTGGCGGATTTCAGGTCGGATGAATTCGAACAGGAAGCGGAAGTGGCCCCAGAGCGGGTAGTTGCGCAGGATCGCGTGGCGGTCCTGCTTCAGGTCGTACAGGCCGAGCGCGACGAGGGCGGCGGGAATCAGGATCCACAGCCACGCGATCGCGTGCCGCGCGGCGAGTGCCGCGACGGCCACGAACAGCAGGACCGCGCACCACATCGCGAGATAGCGTCGGGAAAACATGGGGACTCCGTCGTAATTATCTGGATGGCCATCGCTCGCGAGCGGTCGCGCGGCGGCCGGCAGGTCGGCGCCCTCGGCGTCGCGCCGGGCCGGCGGGGAGGGTGCCCGAGCCATGCCTGGCCGCCGCCGGCGCCCACGATGGTCGAGAGTCTACTACGGGTCCCGTGAAGCTCGCGTTGCCGAGCCGGGCCGCCGCGTCAGGTGCCCGCGTGACGGATGAACGGGCCGTATGCGGGCGCGTCGGGCTTCAGCGTGACGCCGGCTTCGAAGTCCGTGTCGCGGTTGAACGGCACCCGCGGCCACGTGTGCCAGGCGCGCAGTCGCGCGCGGTAGTCCGCGAGCGCTTGCGCGAGGCGCGCGTCGTCGAGCCGCGCGTTGTCGCTGGCCGGATCGCTGCGAACCGCGTGGATCAGGTGCGGTTCGAGCACGTCGAAGCCGACGTAGCGCAGCGCATGCATGAGCGGCCACAGCAGCAGGCGCGTGTCGCCCTCGCGGCCGTCGGGCGCGCAGGCGGCGGCCGACGATCCGGTCGTCACGCTCAGCAGCGCGCGGCGCCCGTGCAACACGCCGCTGTCATGGCGCCGGCGGCTGCTGTAGAGGCCGCCGTAGACGAACACGCGATCCATCCAGCCCTTCAGGATCGCCGGTGCGCCGAACCACCACAGCGGGAACTGCAGGATCAGCGCGTCGGCCTGTTGCAGCAGCCCGACGTGATGCCCGACCTCCGGCGCGAGCGTGCCGCGCTCCCAGTGGTGGCGCTGCTCGCGTTGCGCGTCGAAGCGTGCCGTGTCGAGCCGATCGGCGTAATGGCGCGGCGCCTCGCACGGGTCGAAGCCGTCGGCGTACAGGTCCGCGACGGTCGCGGCATGGCCGGCGGCGCGCCACGCATCTGCCGCCGCATGGGAGAGGGCCGCGTTGAACGACTGCGGTTCGGGATGGGCGACGACGATCAGCGCATGCATGGCGGGCTCCGTGAGTGTGCGACGATGATGGCCGGCGGCAGTGGGGCCGCGCAATCACGCACCCGGAGGTAACCATGGCATTTCCCGGCGACGTCTATGTGGCGGACTGTTCGGCGCGCGACGCGCTCGCGCTGATCGCCGGCAAATGGACGCTGCTGATCCTGCCGGCGCTGGCCGAGCGGCCGCTGCGCAACGGCGAGCTGCTGCGGCGCATCGGCGGCATCTCGCAGAAGGTGCTCACGCAGACGCTGCGCGAGCTGGAGCGCAACGGGCTGATCGAACGGATCGCGATCGCCGCGCGGCGATCGCATGTCGAATACCGGCTGACGCCGGTGGCGGAATCGCTGGTGGACACGCTCGTGGCGCTCGATCGCTGGGCCGAGCGCCATTTCCCGGTGCTCGACGCGGCGCGCGAGCGCTACGACGCGGCCGTGCAGTACATGCGTTGAACAGGCGGGCGGCCGCGGGCGCGACCGCTTTCGGCCGGCACCGCCCGCGCGGCGCCGGC
>NZ_ASSI01000171.1:0-2920 GCF_000466765.1 Burkholderia sp. AU4i
GCCGATGTCCGGCGCGGCGCTGGAGCCGAGCGTCGCGCCGCCGGGTGCGGGGGCCGCAAAATGACACGCGGGGCGACCGGCGCCCGCCGCGCGCGCGGCGTCGTGTCTCTCGAATTCGTGCTGATGCTGCCGTTCCTGCTGATGGTGCTGATCGGCATCATCGACACGAGCCTGATCCTGTGCGACAAGGCCGTCATCACGAACGCGAGCCGCGAGGCCGCGCGGGCCGGTGTCGTGCTGCGCGTGCCGATGCTGACCACGACGCAGATCGCGGGCATCGCGCAGAACGCGATGCAGAACAGCCTGATCACCGGCGGCACCGCGACCACCCCGGCGGTGACCGTGACGCAGGCGAACGGCACGACGTCGGGCACCGCGCTGACGGTGACCGTGACCTACACGTATACGGGGCTCGTGCTGGGTTCGGCGTTCAGCGCGCTCACCGGCCCGGTGACGGTTTCGGCGACTTCGGTGATGCTCTATGAATGACGTGCGCGCAACGCAACCCGCCGGCCCCGCGCGGCAGCGCGGTTCGGTTGCGCTGTTCTTCCTGATGTTCCTGATTCCGCTGCTGTCGTTCGGCGCGCTGGCGATCGACATCGCGTGGGTGGTCACGGTGAACAACCAGTTGCAGAACGCGGCCGATGCGGCCGCGCTCGCGGGGGCCGATGCGATGATGTCGCCGAGCGGCGGCGCGGTGAACTGGTCGCAGGCCGCGCCGGCGGCGAACGGCGTGATCGCGCGGAACTCGGCGGCCGGTGCGGCGCTGTCGACCGGCACGGTGACCACCGGATACTGGAACGTGACGCGCAATCCCGCGTCGATGCAGCCGACGACCATCACGCCCGGCACCTACGACGTGCCGGCGGTGCAGGTCACCGTGTCGCGCGCGCCCGGCGTGAACGGCGGCTCGATTCCGCTGCTGCTCGGCGGGCTGCTGGGGATTCCCGGCGCCTCCGGCAGCGCGACCGCGGTGGCGGTGCTGGCGGCGCCGGGCGGGGTGGCGGCGGGCGCACTGTTTCCGGTTGCGATCGACCAGTGCGTGTACAACCTGTACTGGAACGCCGCGACCAACCAGCCGCTGATCAATCCGCTGACCGGCCAGCCGTACGAGTTCTCGATCACGAACGGCCAGGTCTACGGCCTGCTCTGCATGGGCGGGCAGTGGACCTCGTTCCAGTCGACCGCGACCGACACGACGACGATGGGCAACCTGATGGTGACCGGCAACCCGACGGCGCTCAACATCGGCGACAGCATCAATCTCGCGACCGGCGTGAAGGCGACGCTCTATACGTCGGTGCCGGTCGGCACGACGGTGGTGCTGCCGGTCGTCACGCAGACCGCGACCAGCACCACCGTGCCGATCGTCGCGTTCGCGCCGTTCCATATCGACGTGTCGCTCGGCGGCACGTACAAGTACATCCAGGGCCACTTCGTCGCCGGCGTGAAGATGTCGGGATCAGGGACCGGCGTCGGGCCGTACTACGGCGTCTACGTGCCGCCGCGGCTCGCGTTGTGAGCACGCGGGCCGGCGCGGCGCAGCAGCACGAGGAGCGCGAACAGCGTCACGGCCGGGCCGATCTGCGGCCATTGCAGCCACGGGTTCAGGTATTCGACGAGCGGCAGCAGCCACATGAGCGCGATCGCGGCCTGCTCGCCGCGCAGCCAGCCGTCCTGCCAGCCGGTCGCCAGCATGCACGCGATCGCGATGCCGAGCCACGCGAGCTCGTAGTGCCATACGTACGGGTTCGCCGCGAGCGTCGCGACCGCCAGCACGGCGGCACGCATGCGGATATCGCGCGAGTGCGTCCACACGATGCAGGCGGCTGCGATCGCCAGCGCCGCGATGCACGCCTGCGCGGCATAAGCGAGCCCGGGCGTCAGGCCCGCGAGCCGGAAGGCGGCGAACGGCGCCGGCGACGCGAGCCAGAACACGACACCTTGCTCGAGGAGGAGCGACCGCGCGAGCGCGGTGCCGGCGACGAACCGATGGAGCGACTCGACGCCGCAGACGAGGACGCTCGATGCGGCGAACGCGGTGGTGGCGAGCGCGGCCCACGCGATCGTGCGCCATGCGCGCGTGGCGACCAGCACGAACGGGAACAGCAGCGCCAGTTGCGGCTTGGCCGACAGCAGGCCGATGCAGAGGCCCGCCCACATCGGCCGGCGGTCCGCCCAGCAGACGGCCAGCGTCGCGCACGACGCGGTCAGGAACGCGTTTTGCCCGAACATCCCGGTGACGAACACGCACGGGGCGGCGACCAGCGCGAACCCGCCGACGCGCGCAGCGCCGGGAATCGCGCCGAGGCCCGATACGCGCGATGCGGCGAAACCGAACACGGCAACACCGAACGCGACGAACAGCGGATAGCCGATTGCAAAAGGCAGCAGCGCGAGCGGCGTCACGAGCAGCAGGTTGGTGGGCGGGTACAGCCACGCGACGAGGTCTTCGCGGCGGAACTGCGGGAACAGGTCGGCGGCCAGCCGCGTGAAGGTCGGCACATCGTACGCTTGCCATGGCGAGCCGTGCAGCATTACGTACGACGCCGTCCAGAACACCGCGTAGTCGGGGCCCGGGCGCGACAAGGCGGTGGCCGGCGCATGACGGACGACGGATACCCAGATCGCAACGAACAGCGCGTAGCACGCGAGCGCGACCGCGCTGTACGGGACGACGCGCCGCGGAGTCAGCCATGCGCGGACGGGACGGTCCGCCGATCGCGTCGTGTGCCGGGGGAGATCCATGCGGCGTGTAGCGACTACTTGATGGAGATTTTCCGCGCACCGTGGCCGGCGGCAGTCGCGGGGAGCGGCGTCCGGCGGCGGGCCGCGTGCGTGCGCTTGAGCGGGAACTGCAGCAGTTTCGACGCAGGATGCGCGGCGGTGTCCCGCTGCGCGCGATAACGGCGCCGCACGA
>NZ_ASSI01000172.1:0-36402 GCF_000466765.1 Burkholderia sp. AU4i
CGGCCACGGCCACGGCCACGGCGCCGCAACGCCAGGCCGCCGCGATCGATGCGGCGATCGCGGCCGAAATCGCCGACGGCCATCTTGCCGGCGCGGTCGTCGTGACCGGCGACGCGGACGGCGTGCAGGTACGCGTGGCGCGCGGCTTGCGGGTGACGGGTGAGCACGCGGAGGCGATGACGGCCGATACCGTCTTCGATCTCGCATCGCTGACCAAGCCCGTGGCGACGGCAGTCGCGATCTTCCAGCTCGCGGAGCGCGGCCTGCTGGGCCTCGACGCACCGGCCGCGCGCTACTGGCCCGCATTCGCGGCGCACGGCAAGGACACGATCACGATCCGCCAGTTGCTCGCGCACGTGTCGGGCCTGCCGGCCGGCGTGTCGTCGTCGCGCGCGTTGCGCAGCCGTGCGGCCGTGCTGGCCGACGTCGTCGCGATGACGCCCGCGGAGCCGCCCGGCACCCGTGTGCGCTACAGCGACGTCAACTACGTGGCGCTCGGCGAGATCGTCGCGCGCGTGTCGGGGCAGCCGCTCGACACATGGTGTGCGGATCACGTTTTCGCGCCGCTCGGCATGGCCGATACCACCTTCAGGCCGGGCACGGCGATACGGGCACGCGTCGCGCCGACGCTCGTTCGCGACGGGCGGTTGCTCAGGGGGCGCGTGCACGATCCCGTCGCGGCGGCGATGGGCGGTGTCGCGGGCAATGCGGGGTTGTTCTCGAGTGCCGACGATCTGGCGCGTTTCGCGCGCATGCTGCTGAACGGCGGGACGCTCGGCGAGACACGCGTGCTCGGCGATGGCAGTGTCGCCGTGCTCGAGACGCCGGCCACGCTCGACGCCGAAGGCGACTGGCATACGCCCGGCTGGCGGGTCGGGCCGCCGCTCGTGGCGAACCGCTACCGGTTGCCGCCGGCCGGTGCGCTGGAGCATCTGGGCTATACGGGCACGGCGCTGTGGATCGATCCCGTGACGCGCCGTTTCGCGATCGTGCTGACGAGCCGGCTGTATCCCGACGAAACCGGCACCGCGATGCCGCTGCGCGCGCTCGTGGTCGGCCTCGTATCGAGCGCGGCCGCGCCGGTGACGTCACTGCAGATCGCGACACGCGTGCCGACGATGGCCGCGGCCGTCGCGCAGGCCGGCCGGTTGCCGGTTTCGCGCGGGCCGGTGCTGGCCGGCATCGACGTGCTCGCGGCAAGCGGTTTCGCCGCCGTGGCGGGCAAGCGTATCGCACTCCTGACCAACAGGAGCGGCTTCGACCGGTTCGGCCGGCGTTCGGCCGACCTGCTCGCGCGGGTGCCGGGCGGGCGGCTCGTCGCGCTGTTCGCGCCCGAGCACGGGCTCGGCACGGACGTCGACGAAACGTTCGGCGACACGACCGACGCCGCGACCGGCGTGACCGTTCACAGCCTCTACGGCGATCGGCGCAGGATCGCGCCCGAGTGGCTCGCCGACGTCGACGTGCTGGTGATCGACCTGCAGGATGCAGGCGTGCGCTTCTTCACGTATCTGGCCACGCTCGGCTACGCGCTGGAGGCAGCGGCCGCCGCGCACCGCCCGGTGCTCGTGCTCGACCGCCCCGACCCGCTGGGCGCCGACGTGGTCGGCGGCCCCGTGGCCGATGCGGAACCGGCGACGTTCACCGGGTATTACCCGTTGCCGCTGCAGCCCGGCATGACGCTCGGCGAACTCGCGCGGCTGTTCAATGCGCGCCTGCATATCGGCGCGGCGCTCACCGTGGTGCCGATGGCGAACTATGCGCGCGCGATGCGTTTCGACGACACCGGGCTCGGCTGGGTGCCCCCGTCGCCGAATTTGCGGGATGGCGCCGCCGTGTCGCTCTATCCGGAGACGGGGCTCATCGAAGGGGCGGCACTCAGCGTGGGGCGCGGAACCGCGACGCCGTTCGGCGTGGTCGGCGCGCCGTGGATCGACGGGCGCGTGCTCGCCGGCGATCTTCGCGCGACGGGGCTCGGTGCGACGTTCACGCCGGTCCGGTTCGTACCGGCGGAGGGGCCGTACCGCGGCAGGTTGTGCGAAGGCGTGCGCATCCAGCGGCTGCCCGGCGCGACGCGGCCGGGTGAAATCGGGTTGGCGCTCGCGCTGGCGTTGCGTCGGCGCTATCCGGTGCAATTCCGGATCGATGCGATCCGTGCGTCGATCGGCTCGCGCGAAGTGGCAGACATGCTGGATGCGGGGCGGCCGCTCGGCGAGATCGAACGGGTGGTCGACGCACGGAATGAAGCGTTCGCGCGCGAGCGTGCGGCGTTTCTGCTGTACTGACCTCGGCGTCGCGCTGTCCTGCCGCGCCGGTCACGTTGCACCACGCGCCGGCTACGGCATGTGCGAATGCCGCGCACCAACGGATCGATGCGATTCTCCACGGTGTCGTGCAATGGCAAAATTTGCCAAAATATGCCGTTTTGTGGCTTTTCACGCGGATGTCATCTCGCGTCGCGATAGTGCGGAATCGCGCGCCGGTCCCGTGGATCTACCCGAGGAACGCGGCGCACGGCAACCGATACGCACGCTCCGAACGGGCGGTGCATGACATTTCAACAGAAGGAGCGTGCCATCGTGAACGCCATCGCAGCGGCGGATGCTTACGACGTGATCGTCGTCGGCGCGGGCATCGTCGGCCTCGCCCATGCCTATACGGCGGCGCTCGAGGGGCTGCGCGTCTGCGTGGTCGAACGCGACGCCGCATGTGTGGGCGCGTCGATCCGCAATTTCGGTTTCGTCACGGTCACCGGGCAGCGCGCCGGGCACAGCTGGCGGCGTGCGCGGGCGAGCCG
Organism: Burkholderia sp. AU4i; assembly: GCF_000466765.1. NCBI lineage: Bacteria > Pseudomonadati > Pseudomonadota > Betaproteobacteria > Burkholderiales > Burkholderiaceae > Burkholderia > Burkholderia sp. AU4i. Next base: position 2,798 of record NZ_ASSI01000172.1, read on the forward strand.
CGAGGTCTGGGCGGACGTGGCGCCGCAAGCCGGCATCGACGTGCTTCACCAGGGCCTGCACCTGATTGCGCGTCGCCCCGAGGCGATGCACCTGATCGATGCGTTCATGCAGACCGGCATGGCCGACGGCTGCCGGGTCATGACGCCCGGCGAAGCGGCGGCCGTGGCGCCGGAGCTGCGGCTGGACGGCGCGCATGGCGTCCTGCACAGCCCGCATGAACTGCGCATCGAGCCGCGTACCGCGATCGGGTTGCTGGCGTCGTGGCTGGCCGAGCGCTTCGGCGTGCGGTTCCGCTACGGCGAGATGGTGCACGAGGTGCGCACGCCGACGGTACGCACGTCGCGCGGCATGCTGCATGCGGAGCGCGTGATCGTCTGCGGCAATGCGGACAGCCGTCACCTGTACGGCGACTGGTTCGCGCGACACGAGGTCCGCCTGTGCCAGTTGCAGATGCTGCGCGTGCGGCCGCGCCGCCCGCTGGCGCTGCGCGCCGCGGTGATGAGCGACCTGAGCCTGCTGCGTTACGCGGGTTTCGCGGCGCTGCCCGCCGCCGGCGCGTTGCGTGCGCGCCTGAACGCGGAGGAGCCCGTGTGCGTCGGGTACGGCATCCACCTGATCGTGGTGCAGAGCGCCGACGGCAGTCTCGTGGTGGGCGATTCGCATGAATACGGCGCCGCACCGCTGCCGTTCGCAACGCAGGAGATCGATGCGCAGATCCTGCGCCTGCTGCACGAGACCCTCGATGTGACGGAACTCGATGTGGTCGAGCGCTGGACCGGCAGCTATCCGTCGGCGTCCGATGCCGATTGCGTGATCGAAGCGCCGGACGACGGCACGCGTGTCGTGGTCGTGACGAGCGGCGCCGGGATGAGCACGGGCTTCGGGATCGCGCAGGACGTGTTTGCCGCGTGGTGACGGCATGGACGAGCCGGGGAGGCTCGCGCGGCTGAACCGGCCGGCGCCCGCCGATCGACAGCAGGCACCGGCGCGGTCATGCAGCCGTCACGCGTGACGGCGTGCGCCGCATTCGCCGCAGAACAGGTCGTCGGCGGCCATCGGCTTGTGACACTGCGCACACGCCGTGGCCTCGTCCGTGGCGGGCGAGGCCGTATCCGACGCCGGCAGCGAAGCCGTGCCGGCCGCACCGGCGGCGTGTGACGCGCGTGCTTTCGCGACGTGATCGGCGGCGCGCTCGCGTGCCTGTTCGGCGTGGCGTTTCGCGTCCGCGACGTGCTGGCTCAGTTTCTCTTCGGTCGCGGAGAAATCGACACCGCTGACCGTCTGCAGATAGATGAGGCACGTGCCGTTGACGAACGTCAGGAACGGGATCACGAGGCCGATCGCGACCAGCAGGCCGTTGCCGAAGCCGTACGCGCCCAGATAGGCCATGCTGCGGTAGTCGAATCCGCCCAGACCGCCGAGCCCGCCTTCCGCCGCATCCGCGCCGAGGCCGTACGCGCCGGCATGGCGGCCGAATCCGCCCAGGCCGCCGAGCGTGCTCATCAGGCCGCCCAGCGGGCTGGTGCCGGTGGCCGCCGAGATCGACGAGGCGATCGCGGCGCCCGTGCCGAGAATGCCGAGTACGACCGCGGACAGGACGCCGACGAGCAGCAGCAGCCCGAACATCCTGACGATCACGCCGAGCAGCTGGCGGCGGCCGATCTGCAGCAGGCGCGCGGCGGTCTGCAGCGTCGAGTTGCCTTGCCAGATGGCGGGCGCGGCCAGCGGATAACCGACGTACCACATGCCGGCGAAGATCGCGCCCGCGACGATCGCCGCGAGCGGATACGCGATCGCATAGAGCAGCGGGCCGAGGCCCGGGATCTTGCAGACCAGGAACACGATCAGCAGCGCGAGCAGGAACAGCACCCAGCCGACGGCGAGCAGCACGCCGACCCCGATCAGGCGGTGGACGGTGAACGTCGCCTGCAGCAGCGCGTCGACGAATCCGACCGATTCACCCTGCGCATCGCGCATCAGCACGATACCGACCGCGGAATAACCGATCAGCGAGATCGCGCAGGTCGCGATGACGAACAGCAGGCCGAGCACGGGGCTGTGACCGAGTACCTGGATCGTGAGCATGCCCATCAGCATGCTGGCGACGAGCGCGACAGCGCACATCGTGAGTGCGCGCCAGTTCGTGACGGCCTCGGCGGCACGCAGTAGTCCGAACTTCCCCGACACGGGGGCGTGATCGAGCGTTGACATCGTTGAATCTCCTTGCAGGTGCGGTCGGGTCAGTGTGCGGCGGGGGCGTCGAGCAGCGCGACGACGGTGACGCCGTCGACCTGCGCGAGCTGGATGCTCGACTGCCGGACCGAGCCCGGCTTGCCGTTCAGGTAGACCTGGCTTTTCAGCGTATACGTGCCTTGCGGTGCGCCCGAAGGCAGTTTCAGCGTGAAGCTGTTGTCGAATTCGCCGCTGCCCGGTGTCGCGTTGACGACCTTCTCGCCGCGCTTGAACTGTTCTCCCGACGGTGCATAGACGGTCACGACTTCCTTGATCTCCTGGACGGGCTCGTTCGTGCCGGACACCGCGCGAATCTGCGAGGCCAGCCTGATCGGCTCGCCGGCCTTGACGGCGGAGCGCGGCGTCACGACCGTGTTGTACGCGTCGATCTTCGCGTAGGGCGGCAGGTTGTTGCGGTTGCTTGCGCGGTAATCGCGATCGACTTCGGCTGCCGTCTTCGTCTGCCGTGTCGCCACTTCGATCACGGCGCACGCGGCGAGCCCGGCCACCGCGCCGCCGATCGCGCCCTTGGTACCGCCGATCAGCGCACCGACGATCGCGCCGCCGGCGCCGAGTGCGGTACAGCGCAGCACGGATTCGGACGAGATCCCGCCGGCGCCGTTCTGGGTGGCGCAGCCGCTGGCGAGCAAGGTGACCGCGCAGGCCGCGGCGAGGGTTTTCTGGATTGTCATGTCGGTCTTCTCCGGCGCTTCATTCAAGTGTGCTGTTGTTGCGCAGTGCATCCATCTGCCGTGCCTTTGCCTTGCCGATGAGCGTCTTCGCCGGACGGTTGCCGGGCTCGATCGCAAGGACGCTTTCGGCTGTCGCGATGGCCTTGTCGTACTGGCCGCGCGACAGGTCGCCCTGCGCGCGTTTCAGCAGGCCGTCGACGGCGGGCGATGTGGGGTTGGCGGCCGTGGCCGCGCGCATGGGCGGTGCAGGGCGCGGCTTGTTGCGCGATGCTTCCGCAACGGCGGCGGGTGCGGCCGGTACGGGGGCGTCGTCCTGCAGTTTCGCGAACGGCGACGTCTGTTGCGCGTTCGCCGATGCCGTGGGCGGGTTCGATGCGGGCGGTGTCGCGGGCACCGAAGGCGTCGCGACATTCGTGACGACGGCCGGGCCCGACGCGGGCGAGGCCGTGACTGCGGCGGCGGTGGCCGTATCGATCGGCGCGGACGCCGGTGTGTCGGCCGGCGTCGTCGCAACGACCGCGCTGGCGATGACGGTACCCGCTGCGGTGATGTCCGACGCGGCGTTGGCGGGAACGGCCGGCACCGTGGATGCGGCGACCGGCTCGGGTGTTGCGGGGGCGCTCGCCTGGCGGCCGTGCCACCAGAATGCGCCGCCCGCGCAGGTGACGGCGACCGCGACGCCCGCCGCAATGATCTTGAGTCTTGCCGACGTATCGTCGTTCGCCGGCGCGGGCTGTGCGATCGGCCGGGGCATCACGCCGGATGCCGGACGCATGGGTTCTGTATCCGGCACCGCCGCGGTATCGGTGTCCGGTACGTCGCGAGATTCGGCAACCGTTTCGACGGCGATCGTGTCGTCGGCGGCGAGCGCCGCTTCGGTGCTTGCCGATGCGCCCGCAGGCCCGGGCTGCCCATCGGTGGCGACGGGCGAGACCTGCGACGCAGCGGCCGTATCGCCGCGATGGTCTGCCGCTGCGTTGGGCGTGACGGTTGCCGCGACGCCATGCGATGGCAGCGGTGCGCTCGCGCGACCCGATTCCGCATCGGCGATGTTCGCGACGTGCGGGATATCGTTCGAGGCGGTGTTCGCCGCCGGCGATTCGGCGCCGATGTCGTGCACAGGCGCGTGAGTCGATTCCGCGGCCGCGTATGCGGGTTGCGGTGCGGACTCGGCCGGTGGAGCGGGCGCGTCGGTTTCGATTGCGCCATTGTCATTCGCGGATGCGACGGGCGTCCCGCACTTGTTGCAGAAACGCTGGCCTGGCGTCAGAACGGCATGGCAGCTTCGGCAGGGTGCGCCGGCCGCTTCGTTCCGAGTGGCCGCCACCGGTGTTCCGCATTGCTTGCAGAACTTGAGCCCGACGGGCAGACCGGTCCCGCAGTGGGTACACGCAGTCATGATTCAGTAATCCTCTTCTTTTGAACGATCGACGTGAAGACGCCGTGCGAGCGAGCGCACGCATGTCCGAATCGCGGGATGGCGGCGTGTCGGCCGTGTGCTACGAAGGCACGCGACGCGGAACGGGCCGCTCGGCGCGGGATATCAGTCGAATTCGGGACGGCCGCGCGGGAAGTGGCGGCATGGAGAAGAAGAGATCCGGCGGACGTGGATCGGCACGTATGGCACATACGGCCCGACGAATCCGGATGTTCCGGTATTGAATGGCGAGTTCAAGCTTTCCCCGTTTCAGTCGCCAGGTTGAATCCGGCGGACTGTTTTCATTATTTGGATTGTTAATACGAATGGTCTTCTGCAGCGGATATTACACTGAAATTACGAGGTTTTGCCATTCGCCAATCGCGTGACGAAGTATGTCGACGCAGAGTTGCGAAGCACGGCAGCGAGTGCGTGGCGGCTTCGGAACGGACATCATGGCGCAGGAAGAATTCCGCTCGAAAATGCGCATCGGCCGTCACAGCAGACAGACGCGACGCAGCGTGACCGTGCGCAGATACACGGATTTATCGAGCCACGGCACAAACACATACTCGTCGTATGCGTCGCAGCCGATCAGAATCCAGTGGGACAGAACGTTGGACATGATGGTCTCCTTGAGCCGGCTCGTTTCTCTCTCCGGGGTGGCGGGTGCCGACGTGCAGCTGTCGTTGTTCCGTCGTGCGCTCACACACGGTATACCCGGCCAGCACGCTACCTATTCCCGAAGCCGCGCGACGCATTTCCGCTGCATGTCGTTCATTGCGGGAATAAACGGGCTGGTTTCCCGGTATGTCGATCACGCACTGGAGGCATCGAGAGGAGGCGCCAATGCACGACAGGGAGAAGCAGGCCCGCGACACGCCGGGCCGGGCGCAGCGCGATCGCGAGGGCGCCTCGAACGTGGGCGGGGCGCAGCGGTCGTCGTGGTTGCGGGAGGGCGGCATGCGCCCGCCAAAGAGCGATCGTGCCTTGCGTCGCGCACCGCACACGCATGACCCCGACGACGGCCGACCGGTGTCGGCGCATGATCTGATGCGCAAGACCGCGCGGAGGCTGCAGCTCGGGTCCGGCATCCTGCTGTGGCTTTATATTTCGATTCACATGGTCAATCACGCGCTCGGCATCTGGTCCATCGATATCGCCGAGCGCGGGCTGCATCTGGCGATCGGGCTCTGGCAAAGCCTGCCCGGAACGATCGTGCTGTACGGCGCGGCCGGCCTGCATTTCGCGCTGGCGATTCGCACCATTTACGGCCGCCGGCACTGGTCGCTGCCGCCCGCCGAATGGCTGCGTCTCTGGGCGGGACTCAGCCTGCCCATGCTGTTGATCCGCCACGTTGTGGGGACCCGCGTAGCGACCTCGTTCTACGGCTTCGAACCCAACTACGAGCGGGTCATCGTGTCGCTTCTCACGAGCGGCACGCAGGGGCTGCAGATCGCGCTGCTTGCACCGGGGTGGGTGCACGGCAGTCTCGGGTTGTGGTTTCATCTGCGCCGGCGCGCGTTTTTTCGTCGCGCCAGGTTCGTGCTGCTGGCCTTGCTCGTCCTGCTGCCCGTGCTGTCGGCGGCGGGCTTCGTGCAGATGACGCGCGCGATCGTGCCGGAAAGTCTTGCCGTCCCGGCGCCCGATGCGGCGCTGGTCGCGCATCGCGCCGCGCTCGACAGCTGGCGGCATCTTCTCGTCGCCGGTTATCTGTCGCTGATTGCGATTGCCTTCGTTGGCGGTCAGTTGCGAAACCGACTCTCCGGCGACGATTCCCCCGATTCATCCGCCGAGCCGCGGCGAGAACCGACGCATGAATGAATACCGCGCACCCGCTCGCGATTCGCGATCCGCGCATGCCGGCTGCACGCGCAGCGGCGCAAGCCGGACAGGTAAAGTCTGCTGACAGAATCTGGCAGGGGCTTCGGCGATACTGTGCGTTTTCGCACCCGATGATCCGCGACGCGCGTCGAATCTCCACGTCATGACAACCACTCAAGTTCCCGTCCCGTTGAAGGAGTCGCTGGGGAAGCGGCAATTCCATGCGCTGTCCGACGCGCTGCATTCGATCGAGCCTGCCTTCGACCGGCCGGCATTTCTGGCGACGGCGCTCGAAGGCCTCGACGGCCTGACGTTGATGGAGCGCGTCAGGCGCGCCAGTCTTGCGATCGACACGGGCGCACGGCCGCTGCCGGGCGGGTACGATGCCGTGCTGGCGTTGTTGCAGGAGGCGGCGCCTCGACTGGGCCGGGGTTTCGTATCGCTCATCGCGCCCGATTACGTCGGGCAGTACGGTCGTCACGCGTTCGACCGTTCGATGGACGCGCTGAAATACTTCACGCCGTTCGGCACGTCGGAATTCGCGGTGCGCGAATTCCTGCGCATCGACCTGGCGCGTGCGCTCACAACGATGGAAGCCTGGTCGCACGATACGGACGATGCCGTGCGCCGGCTGGCGAGCGAGGGAAGCCGCCCGCGTCTGCCCTGGTCGTTCCGGCTCCGCGACATCGAGGCCGACCCGTCGCTGGCCGCGCGGATTCTCGACAACCTTCGCTCGGACTCGAGCGCCTATGTGCGCCGCTCGGTCGCGAATCACCTGAACGACGTGGCGAAGACGCATCCGGCGTGGGTGCTCGATCGGGCCGAACGATGGGGCGCCGACCATCCGCATACGCGATGGATCGTCCGTCATGCGCTCCGCACGCTCGTGAAGCAGGGCAATGCACGAGCGCTCGCGATCCTGGGTGCCGACAGCGCGCCGCGTCTGGAAATCGGCCCGTTCGGCGTGACGCCCGCGCAGGTGGTGCTCGGCGAGTCGATTACGCTCGCGTGCGAGCTGCAATCGACGGCCGAGACCGCGCAGCGGCTCGTCGTCGATTACCGTATCGCGTATGTGAAGCAGAATGGCGACGCGTCGCCGAAGGTGTTCAAGCTGAAGGGGCTGACGCTCGAACCCGGGCAGCGCGTCACGCTGCAGCATAGTCGTCCGATGCGCGATTTCACGACGCGCCGGCACTATGCGGGCCGGCATGAGGTGGAGCTGATCGTCAACGGTCAGGTCGTTGCGCGATCGTTTTTCGAACTCGCCGTGTGAGTGGCGGTTGGCGGGCGGGAGATGGGGCGGCCGACGTTTCGCGCTTGCCGGCCCTGCCCGCCGCGCTGTCCCGCGCGTGCTCGATCAATTCGCCGCCCGCGCAAAGGCAGGCGGCTTGCGCTATTGCACCAGTACCGCCTTGACGGATCCGGCGCCAGTGGCTCGCCGTTGTCGGAGCGTGCGCCGATGGCGTAGACCGAAACATGCGTGCGTCGACGCTCGAACGCGTCGAAGCGCCACCGGCCGTGTTCGCCATATTTTTCCGGGCGACGTTCTTCCATCCCGCAGGCACGTGTCGTCATGCATGGCGTGTGCGAGCGGCGCGATGTCGAGGCGCGCCGGCTCAGGCGTCGGCGCGCTTGCACCGCATGCCCGCGATACGTTGGTCCGGCCTGTTGCGGTAGAACACGAAGGTGGTGGCCCCGGGGTCGTGATTGCCGCCATCTTCATCGACGTAGGTTTCGGCAAACACCGGTACGGCAGCGTTGGCGATACTGACCCGGTAGAACACGTTCTTTTGCGTGTTGGGTGCGGTGGTGCCGTAGTCCCGCGCGCAGCTGCCGGCGATGCGCTTGACCGCGGCACCTCTGCCGAACTGGCGCAGCAGAATGTCCTGCGTGTCGTCGTTCGGGTAGAACTTCCGCAGCACGATCGACAGGACGGCGGTCGCATTGCCGTTGAGTACGACGCCGACGTGGCCTTCGTTGTCTTTTTTGACGCCGGCGTTCTCGCCGACCTTGCCGTCCGGCACGTCCACCTCGCCAAAACCCGCGAGCAGCAGGCTGCCGCCACGGTAGCGTGTGGCCTCGCGGGCGTTCGCGTCCGGATTGACGAGCGGCCTGGCGTCGTCCCAGTGCACGCCGGCTACGCTGTCGAACGCTGGCCAGGCCGCCGGCTTCACGCCGCCGAACACGCCCAACAGCGCTTGCAGCGGCGAATCCGCGGCCATTGCCGGCTCATGGGGGTCAGGCCGGGATGCGGCGGACGCAGGTGCCGTCATCCGGTGGGCGGACGGCGTGGCGCGCTCGCACGCGTTCAGGCCGATCAGCAGCGCGCAAGCGGACAGCGTACGCAAGACGTTGGCCGAGGTTCGCATGTGCAGACGTTGCATGAGGCGCTCCGCATGCATGGAGGGCGCGGCCGGGCAGCGCGGCGGGCGATGGGGGATCAGCGGCACTTGACGTCGTAGTCCGTGACGGATGGGAGGGCGCCTTCGCCTACGGTGGTCAAGGTCAGCTTGCCGGCAGGGCCGGTGTAGCCGAAGTCGCAAAAGGCGAGCCCGGTGCCCGCGCAGGACTCGGTCTCGACAATCCCGCGCCTGACCAGGGCGGACTGCCGCGGCTCTCCGCTGGCGCCGCCTCGCACCGGATTCCACCCGTTGGCGATCAGTGCCTTGCGGGCCTTGTCGATCGGCATGTTGTAGACGTTGGGCACCTTCGCGCGCCCTTTGCATACGGCATCTTCGTCGGCCACCCTGGACAGGCGCAGCGTGCCGTCGCGGTCGACGTGCAGGTCACCGACGGGCGAGGGGGCAATGTCGCCATCCCAGATGCGCACGGCGCCGCTCTCGAGCGGGGCCAGTCTGCCGATGGCGGTATCTTCCGCCGATTTGCCATAGGCCAGCGCGATCAGCCTGCCGTTCTCGAACACGGCCACGTTGCCTTGCGTGATGCTGCAGGTGCCGCTGGTCGCTGCCTCCATCTGGCCCGCGAAGCTGATCGCGCGGTACGGCCCCAGCGGCATGTCCGACATGACGGCCCAGCCTTGCGCAGCCACCAGTCTGGCCGCCGCCGATTTCGGCTGGATGACCAGTTGCGAGCAGTCTCCGCGATCGATGGCGCTACCAGCCATGGGCAGATTCGCGAGCGGCTTCATGCGGATGTCCTTCAACTCGGACACGACGCGTGGCGCGGATGCGGTCGTTTGTGCGGCGGCCGGCACGGTGAGCGTCAGGCCAAGCATCAGCCCGGCGCCATACAGGCAGCCCGATGCGAACGATGCGGCGAAACGAGGCGGAACGGAGGCACGCGACATGGCGGAGAGATTCGTAGAGGTCGTGGAAGCGGGCTACGAGGTATGGTGCATTTGGTTTGCCTGTTGCCGGCAGAGCGAGAGAGTATGCGTTGCCGGGTAACGTTTTTATGAAACGCTTTCGCTTCCCGAATATCAGGACCGGAAAACATATTCAAAGGCAATAAAGCGGAGGCCGTTGCGCATGCATCGGCTGCTTCCGCTTCGACATTCGGGATTCTAGTCAAAGTAGATCGACTAGTATACATTCATCATATCTTGCTTCTCGCTCCGTAAAGGCAGGCGCCTGTTACCCGGCAGGATGCGACGCCGAATCCGGTACAGGCAGGATTTCACCATGTCGCTGAAAGCCGGTATCGATGAAATCGCCCGGAGCCTCGACGGATTGCATCTGCCCTGGTTGCCCGCATACGACCTGCGGGCCTGTGCGGCGAAGGTGGATTCGGAATGCGGATATGGCGCCGACATGATGGTCGCCATCGATATCAATACGAGAATATTCGAGGAGATTGTTGCATTCGTGCACGTGTGGATGTGTGCGGTGCGTTTGCCTCGCTGCAACCGTCCACTGCGCGACAGTACGAATGCGTGCGCAACGACAGTGCGGAAATCGACGACGTGCTTGTACTCAATGCTTCCCGGGCATGTCCGACATACACGGGGTTGCTGAAGTCGCTCGTCGATCGGGGCATCGTCGTGCGATGTGCGCTGGATTGATGTTCAACCCCAATGAGGGCTTCGTGCCGATTCAATTTGTACTGCGACGCATCGCGTTTGCAGTCGCGATCGGCGCCTGGCCAAAGATGACCAAGCCTTTCGGATACCGTGCCATGCAGACAAGCGCATTCAGGAAACCCCCCGTTTTGTTCGCCCGGGTCAACCAGGCGATCGCCCGCAGCCCGCGTCGATGCCGGACGGCTCTTGGCGCGACGGTCGGGATATTGCTGGCCGCCAGCGTATTCTCGGGGTGTGCGCCGCTATCTGCGTCTGCGCCGGCGGATCCCCAGCAACAGCTTGCCGCAGAGCAGCGGAATGCGAATGCGTTGTATAGCCAGAAGGTGTTGGCCTACAAGCCGATGTTCGAGAATCCTGGCGGCCATGGTCGAGCCCAGATACTGGACGCGTACGAGGCGGTCCTCCAGCAGTATTCCGTCGCTGCAATCACGTATGTCCGTACCATCTATCCCGACGCGCGACAGACGCTTCCGCCTGTCCTGCAGCCATTGCCGGCGCCGTCGGGGCCGGTCACGCTGGCGGTCGTCAATCGCGACTACGAACATGTGCTCGGAATGGGCGCTGCCATGTGGGAGATGGATATGGCGGCGAACTTCGGCCGGCCGTCCCGGTTCCCGATTCCGAAATACACCGGCCCGGTGCTCATCATGCCGCCTACGCCACCGTTTCCGCCCCTGCAGGATGTTCGCGATCCGAAGTTCGCACGGCTCGTGGCCATGACGAAGAAACTGGACGATGCGCAGAAGGCGGATCTGGCACGCGAGCATGCCGCGATCGAACAGCAGTATGCCGAGCAGGCCGCGTGGCGGGCTCGACACCCGATGGGCCAGTACGATCACATCGATCCGAGAACCGGATTGCCGTATGCGGCCCCGCAACAGGAGACGCAGCGATGGTGCATGATGAACGGCGGCCGGGTGCCTTGCTGAGACTGCCGCGCGCAGGGGCATGGCGGCCACGTGTTTGATGCCCCGCAACGCGTGGTCGTACCGGCGGCCCGCAACGCTTGCGCTGCAACCTGAAGAAGCGGTGCTGACGGCGGTGCTAAGATGCCGCCCCGTAGTCAGGAGAAGCATGCATGCGCGCGAGCAAACGCCAGCAAGTGGTGGACAAGGCCGGTGAGTTGTTTTCCCGCCATGGCTTTCATCCGGTCGGTATCGACTGGATCATCGCCGAGGCGGACGTGGCTCGCATGACGCTTTACCATCACTTCGCGAGCAAGGACGATCTGATCAAGGCGGTGCTGGAGCAGCGCTACACCTTCATCATGGACAGCATTGCCGCCAAGCTCGAACCCATGGCGGATGCCACTGCGCGCCTGAAGGGGATCTTCGACTGGTACGGCGTCTGGTTTCGCAGCCCCGAGTTTGCGGGCTGCCTGTTCGAGCGTGCGCTGGCCGAGTTCGGCGCGACCTGTCCCAAGGTGACCGACGTCGCGGTGCGCTACCGGGACGACCTGTTGGCCATCATGGAGCGCTTGCTGTCCGAGATCATTCCGCGTCGCCGGGCACATCGGCTGGCCGGCGTGTATGTGATGTTGCTGAGCGGGGCGACAGCGGATGCGCGTGCGATCGGAGATCCACGTGCCGCCGCACGGGCGTGGGAGGCGGCGAAGGTGTTGCTGAACGAGTCAGCGGTCGCAACCGGGAGTACGCGTCAAACGCGTAGCCGTCAGGGTTAGGCATTTGCTGTCGGCTCCCCGCCGCGCGTTCCGTGCGCAGCGCGTGCCGGTCGGCGGCACTGAGTGTCGGAGGCGCCACTCACACAGCACCCAGCGCGGAATCGGATCGGCAATCCGGGGCGCGCCGCCATCGCTCGACAGAGCCGCGCCCGAGGGTCCAGTTTGCGTCCGGACGGAACGGCGCAGGTTCCGTTTCATGGGGCCGGATTGGAGAGCCATGCCGGCATTGGCTCACGGGGCGGGCACGATGCAAAGATAAACGAAATGTGATCCCTCCCTCCCGCAAAATTTTGCACAATGGCGGCAGCGCGGCGCATTGCCGCGATTCGCTCCCCGGGGAACCCGGCCAGCCGGCCCGGGCCCGGGGCCGGCCCGAACCGAACCGATACCCGACCTCGGCACCGACGTGCCGCCATCCGCCGCCATGGACCAACCGAAACGCATCCTGATCGTCGAAGACGACGCCGACATCGCCGACGTGCTCAGCCTGCACCTGCGCGACGAGCGCTACGAGGTCGTGCACAGCGCGGACGGCGCCGAAGGGCTGCGCCTGCTCGAGCAGGGCGGCTGGGATGCGCTGATCCTCGACCTGATGCTGCCGGGCGTCGACGGCCTGGAAATCTGCCGGCGCGCGCGGGCGATGACGCGCTACACGCCGATCATCATCACGAGCGCGCGCTCGAGCGAGGTGCACCGGATCCTCGGCCTCGAGCTCGGCGCCGACGACTATCTGGCCAAGCCGTTCTCGGTGCTCGAACTCGTCGCGCGTGTGAAGGCGCTGCTGCGCCGCGTCGATGCGCTCGCGCGCGATTCGCGGATCGATGCGGGTACGCTCGACGTCGCGGGGCTGGCGATCGACCCGATCGCGCGCGAAGCGAGCGTCGACGGCGCGCGCATCGACCTCACGCCGCGCGAATTCGACCTGCTGTATTTCTTCGCGCGGCACCCGGGCAAGGTGTTCTCGCGGATGGACCTGCTCAATGCCGTGTGGGGTTACCAGCACGAAGGCTACGAACACACGGTCAACACCCACATCAACCGGCTGCGCGCGAAGATCGAGGCCGATCCGGCGGAGCCCGTGCGGATCCTCACCGTGTGGGGCCGCGGCTACAAGCTCGCCGCGCCGGGCCAGCGGGACGGATGATGAAGCTCACCCTCACCCAGCGGCTGTCGCTCGTGTTCTCGGTGCTGCTGCTCGCGTGCTCGGGCGCATCGGCGTGGCTGCAGATCCGCGCGAACGACATGCGCGAACAGGAAGTCGTGCAGGGGCTGTCGCGTGACCTCGCCGCCAATATCGTCGACAGCGTGACCCACAGCGCGCCGCTGATGGACGCGAACGGGCTGCGCCCGGACGCCGTGCGCACGCTGTTCGGCCAGCTGATGGGCGTGAACCCGAGCGTCGAGGTCTATCTGCTCGACAACGCGGGGCGCATCAAGGGCGACGATGCGCCGCCCGGCCACGTGAAGCGCGACCGCGTCGATCTCGCCCCCGTGCAGCGCTTCATCGCGGGCCAGCCGCTGCCGATCCTCGGCGACGACCCGCGCAGCCCCGACGCACGCAAGGTCTTCAGCGCCGCGCCGCTGCAGCGCGCGGGGCAGCCGCCGTCGGGCTACATCTACGTGGTGCTGCTCGGCGAGGCGCACGACCGGCTGGCCGCGCGCGTGGACGCCGGCAACGTGCTGCGCACGACGCTGTGGTCGATGGCGCTCGTCGCGCTGCTCGGCCTGCTCGCGGGCCTTACCGCGTTCAGCTTCATCACGCGCCCGCTGCGCCGGCTGACGGACGCGATGCGCCGCTTCGACGCGAACGGCACGCCCGACACGCAGCCGCCGGTGCCGCGCTCGCGGCCGGGCCGGCGCGGCGACGACATCGTCGTGCTCGAATCCGCGTTCGCGCAGATGGCCGACCGGATCGGCGACCAGTGGCGCGCGCTGACGCGCCAGGACCAGCAGCGGCGCGAGCTGATCACGAACATCTCGCACGACCTGCGCACGCCGCTCACGTCGCTGCACGGCTACCTGGAGACGCTGTCGCTGAAGGCCGACACGCTCGCCGACACCGAACGGCGTCGCTACCTGTCGATCGCACTCGCGCAGAGCGCGAAGGTCGGGCGGCTCGCGCAGGCGCTGTTCGAGCTCGCACGCCTCGAATCGGGCGGCGTGCAGGCCGAGCGCGAGCCGTTCTCGCTCGTCGATCTCGTGCAGGACGTGTTCCAGAAGTTCGAGCTGACCGCGCAGGCGCGCGGCGTCGCGCTGCATGCGCGGATTCCGGCGCGGGTACCGGTCGTGTCGGCCGATCTCGGGATGATCGAGCGCGTGCTGACCAACCTGCTCGACAACGCGCTGCGGCATACGCCTGCGCACGGCGAGGTCGAGGTCGCGCTGGAGCCGCGCGGCGACCGCGTGCTCGTGACCGTGGCCGATACCGGGGAAGGGATTCCGGCGGCGCGGCGCGAAGGGTTGTTCCAGCGGCCTCAGCGGCCGATGAGCGGCGGCGCGGTGACGAGCGGCGGGCTCGGGCTGCTGATCGTGCACCGGATGCTGGCGCTCAACGGCAGCAGTATCCGGCTGGTCGACCGGCCCGGGCGGGGGGCGGTGTTCGAGTTCGCGCTGGCGGTGGCCGCGTCCGCGACCGGCGACGGGCGCTGAGCGCTGAGCGCGGTCACTGCTCGCGCTCAGCCGCCGCGCTTGTTGCGCCGCACGTCGCTCGGCGTCATGCCGGTCCAGCGCTTGAACGCGTGGCGGAAACCCACCGCATCGCTGAAGCCGAGCGTCGATGCGATGTCCTCGGTGCTGAGCGTGGTCGTGCCGAGATAGTCGATCGCGAGCGCCTTGCGCACGCTCGCCAGCAGTTCGCTGTACGAGGTGCCTTCGGCTTCGAGCTTGCGGCGCAGCGTGCGCGACGTGATGCACAGGATCGCCGCGATCGCGTCGATATCGGGGAATTGTCCCGGCGTGCGGGTGAGTTCCTGGTACACGCGCCGCGTGACGCCGGCCTGGCTGCGCAATTCGTCGAGCAGGCTCGCGCAGTGCGACGACACCTGCGCGGCGGTAATCGGATTCGCGAGCTGCGGCGCGCGCGCGAGCCACGCGGCCGGGTAGCTGAGCACATGATGCGGCTGGTCGAACGCGATCGGGCATTCGAGCGCATCGCCCAGCAGCGCTGCGTGCGCCGGCTGCGGCTGCGCGAACTGCGCGCGCGCCGGCACGCACCACGCACCCATCACGTCCTTGATGATCGTCACGTGCAGCGCGAACTGCATGTCGATCAGGAAACGGTACAGCGGCTCGTCGAGATCGGGCAGCGCGACTTCGTGCCGGTCGGGAAACAGCCACGACGCGGTATCGCCCTGTTCGACCCAGCGGATCGCGAGCATGCCGTTCGCGAGCCGGTGATATTTGACGGCCGATTCGAACGCGTGCGCGAGCGATTCCGAGCACAGCATCGCGTAGCCGTACATCCCGTAGCTCGTCACGTGCAGCCGGTGGCCGACGCGCACGCCGAGATCGGTGCCGTCATGGCGGCCGATGGCATTGCGCGCGGCCGTGAGGAACTGCAGCGGCGACGTGAGCGTGAACGGGTCCGCGACGGCGGCCGGCGTGAGGCCGGTACCGTCGAGCACCGCGGCCGGGTCGATGCCGGCTTGCGCGGCCACGTCGAGCAGCACGGCCAGCTTGGCCGGCGTGAAGCGCTGCTGGCGCAACGTGTGGGCCGGCTCGAGGTCCGGCAGGCGGGCGGCGCGGGCGGTCGTCGGGTTCAAGGGCACACTGCGCGGCATGGGAACATCCTGCGTCCGAATCGATATCGTTTACGGCACGCAATTCTGCTCGGGATCGGTCCCATGCGCCACAGGGTTCACCCTGACGATCACGCGACAGTCGATGCGCGAGCGTGAACAGGCCCTAGTCCGCGCGCGAGCGCAGGATCGCGTCGGCGAACTCCACGAACCCGCTGCCGCCCGGGCCCTGCGTGATCCAGCGCGGCAACGCGGGCAACTGCCGCAGATAGTCGACCACGGTGCTCATCCCGCCGTATGCGTGAAGTAGCCGAACATCGGCGCATCGTTGGTGGAATCGCCGGAATAGGCGACGCAATCGCGCGCCGCGCCGGCGCCCGCGTCGACGCCGAACGTGTCCGACAGCACGCGCAGCGACATCGACAGCTTGTCGTACCCGCCGACCCAGCCGATGATCCACAGGTTGTTGATGGTCGCGTCCGCGCCGGCCTCGACCAGCGCGTCACGGACCCGGTCGTCCTGGTCGCCGCCGGTGCGGGCGTACGCGAGCGACGTCAGCCTGAAATCCTGGTCGTCGGCGTGGCGGGCGGCGGGGACGGCCGCCTCGACCTGCCGCGCGATGCGCCGGAGTGCGTCGCGCGCACCGGGGAGCGCATCGTCCGCATGCCAGTAACGGCGTTCGACGCCGTGCCCGTCCGGGCCGCGCCGGATGAAAAGGCCGCCGTTCTCCGCAATCACGCCGTCGACCGGCCACATGCGCGCCATCTGGTCGCACCAGCCCGCCGGCGCGGCCGTCACCGGGATCACGCGGATGCCGCCCGCCTGCAGGCGTTCGAGCGCCGTGTAGGTGCGGGCGGACAGGCGGCCGTGATGGGTCAGGGTCTCGTCCATGTCGGTCAGCAGGAAGCGGACGGACGAGAAGGTGTCGGCGGGGGCCAGGGAAAGCGGCTGCATGGTTTCGACAGCGGAATGACGGGCGTCGATTATGAAGAAGGGCGCCCGGCCGTGCCATGCCGCTTGCTGCTTTGCAATTCGTGCCGGGGAATAAGCGGTTTCCCGCGCCGGCCGGCGAAGTTGTCTGGACAAGCGCGCCCGCCGGTGTGTCCGTTTCGATCATCTTTTCGGCCGCCCGGATCATTTTCAAAGCGCGCCGCGCGGGCGATAGTCGCCGGTCAGGCGACGGCCCGCGCTTCTGGCGTGCAGGCCGTCGCGCGAACGGCGCGCGGCCGGCGCGCCGTCCCCCGTGGAGTGAGACATGACGAACAGACACTGGACCGGGTCGTATGGCTCGATCCCCGCCGAGATCGATCCCGATCGCCATCCTTCCGTAAGCGCGCTGCTGGACGACGCGATGCACCGTTTCGCCGATCGTCCGGCGTTCCATTCGTACGGCCGCACGCTCACCTATGCCGACGTCGACCGCCTGTCGACGGCGCTGGCCGCTTATCTGCAGCAGGTCGTGGGCGTGCGCAAGGGCGATCGCGTGGCCGTGATGCTGCCCAACGTGCTCGCGTTTCCGGTCGCGTTCGTCGCGGTCGCGAAGATCGGCGCGATCCAGGTCAACGTGAACCCGCTCTACACGGCGCGCGAGCTCGAGCATCAGCTCAACGACGCGGGCGTCGAAGTTGCCGTGGTGTGCGGCGGGTCGATGGGCACGTTCGCCGAAGTGGTCGGCGGCACGCGCGTGCGCACCGTGCTGAGCGTCGGGCGCGGCGATCTTGGCGTCGTCGATGCACCGGCCGGGGCATGCGACGCGCTGCCGCCCGGTTCAATTCCGCTCGCGGACGCCATCGTCGCCGGCGAATCGCTCGCGTTCGAGCCGGTGCCGCTCGGCGGCGCGGACCTGCTGCTGCTGCAGTACACGGGCGGTACGACCGGGCTGTCGAAGGGGGCCGCGCTGTCGCACCGCAACCTCGTCGCGAACATCGCGCAGTTCGGCGCGATCGTGCCGGCCGCGCGCGAGCCGGGCGAGGAGGTCGTCGTCACGGCGATCCCGATGTATCACATCTTCGCGCTGACGGTGAACTTCCTGTCCTACTTCGCGATCGGCGCGCAGAACTGGCTGGTCGCGAACCCGCGCGACATGGACGGCTTCATCGACGTGCTGAAGGCCGCGCGGCCGACGGTATTCGTCGGCGTGAACACGCTGTATGCGGGGCTCGCCGGCCATCCGCGCCTGACGGAAGTCGACTGGTCGCGGCTGAAGCTGTCGGCCGGCGGCGGCGCGGCCGTGATCGACGTGATCTCGTCGCGCTGGAAGGCGGTGACGGGCAACTTCATCCGCGAGGGTTACGGGCTGTCGGAAACGTCGCCGGTCGTGTCGTTCAACCCGCAGTCGATCGATACCTTCACGGGCACCACGGGCCTGCCGCTGCCGTCGACCGACGTGAAGCTGCTCGACGACCAGGATCGCGAAGTCGCGATCGGCGAAGCCGGCGAAATCTGCGTGAAGGGGCCGCAGGTGATGAGCGGCTACTGGCAGAAACCGGACGCGAACGCGGCCGCGTTCACGGCCGACGGCTATTTCCGCACGGGTGACGTCGGCGTGTTCGATGAAGCCGGTTTCCTGCGGATCGTCGACCGCAAGAAGGACATGATCATCGTGTCGGGCTTCAACGTGTACCCGAACGAGGTGGAAGCCGTCGCGACCGCCATGCCGGGCGTTGCCGAATGCGCGTGCATCGGCGTGCCCGACGCGCGCACGGGCGAGGCCGTCAAGCTGTTCGTCGTGCTGGCGCAGGATGCGTACGTCTCGGAGGAACAACTCGTCGCGCATTGCCGCGCGAGCCTCGCGGCCTACAAGGTGCCGAAGCTGATCCGCTTCGTCGACCGCCTGCCGAAGTCGACCGTCGGCAAGATCCTGCGCCGGGAACTCAGCCGCACCGACTGATGGCGTCGGCGCGCCGCGCAAGGCCCGGCGTGCCCCGGGCCCGGAAGGCCCCACGCGGGCCGCTCAAGTACAATGCGAGCGGTTCGACCGACGGGGACGCGATGACCGGTTCAGATGCACTTTCCGCCCAGCCCGGGCCCGGGCGGGCGCTGCCTTCGCCGAGCGCGACGGTGCCGATCTCGCTCGTCAACGGCTTCCTCGCGAGCGCCGGCGTGCAGCGCGACGTGGTCGAGCGCTACCTGCGCGGGGCCGGCATCCCGATCGAGCTGCTCGGCGAACCGCATGCGCGCGTGACGGAGGAGCAGTTCTCGACGCTGTACCGCACGCTCGCGATCGACCTCGACGACGAGATGCCCGGCATCTTCTCGCGCCCGCTGCGCGGCGGCACGCTGAAGTACCTGTGCCTGAGCCTGCTCGACGCGCGCAACCTCGAAACGGCGCAGCATCGTTTCGGGCAATTCTTCCATATCCTGCTCGACGATTTCTTCGTCGAATCGAAGCGCGACGGCCTCGTCGCGCAGGTGCTGCTGCGCCCGAACGACGCGATCGGCCCGATCGGCGCGCTCGGCCAGGAACTGATGCTCAAGCTCGTGCACGGCGTGTGCTCCTGGCTGATCGGGCAGAAGATCCCGCTGCTGCAGATCGAGTTCGCGTGCCCGCGGCCGCGCCATGCGGTCGACCATCTGTATTTCTTCACCGGCTCCGTGCAGTTCGACTGCGAGCGCACGCTGATGCGCTTCAGCGCGGACTACCTCGATGCGCCGATCCGGCAGAGCAAGCGCAACCTGCGCAAGTTCCTCGCGCGCGCGCCCGGCGACTGGATCTTCGAATCGTTCAGCGAACAGCTCGTGTGCCATCGCGTGCGGCAGTACCTGTCGGCCGCGTTGCCCGACCTGCCGGCGATCGACCAGGCGGCCGAGCACCTGCATTGCTCGGTGCGCACGTTGAGCCGCCACCTGGCCGCCGAAGGGACGACGTTCCAGGTGCTCAAGGACGAACTGCGGCGCGACATCGCGATCCAGCGGCTGACCGACACGCCCGACACGATCGCGGCGATCGGCGCCGACATCGGCTTCGACGATCCGAGCGCGTTCCATCGCGCGTTCCGCCACTGGACGGGGAGCACGCCGGGCACTTACCGGCGGCGCGCGTAGCGTGTGGTTTCAGCGCGGCCGGTTGCGCATGACCGGCTCCCGGTGCACGCGCCCGCGGTCGCCGGGTCCGGCCGCACGCGGCTGACGCCGCCGCGGGATGCGGTCATGCACGCGTCGGGCCGCCCGGGCAGCAGCGATGCCGGCCGTCGCCGGTCGCAAGCGACGGCCGGTAATCGACGCGCGATCAGCGCCAGTGGGTCTCCACCCATTCGCACACGCGCTGCCACCCGGCGGAATTCATGTACGCGCGGGTTTCCTGCTCCATCTCCGGCACTTTCTTCCACTCGTCCAGGCCGATCGGTTGTCCGAGCAGGAAATTGCCGCGCTGATAGCCACTGCCCAGTATCTGCTCGACCTGGATCGCGGCGATCGCCGCCGTGGTGTCCATCGTCAGCCCGAGCAACGCCGCGGCCGGAACGTTCCCGCTCGCGAACGGCCACAGCCACGTCGAAACGCCCCAGTTCAACGGATTGCCGACCGCATCGGGCGGAATGCCCTGCGGGCTCGTTCCGGTGCCGAGCGACAGCAGGCGCACGTCGTTCAGGCTGCCCACGAGCCCGTTGCCCAGCGCTTCGGCAATGGCGGCCACCGACGGGTTGTTCGCGAACACGCCGCCGTCGGCGAAGTAGCCGAGGCCGGCGATTTCGTACGGCGGGAAATAGGCCGGCGCGGCCGACGTCGCAAGCGCGGCATCGGACAGGCGGATGTCCCGGTACGGGTTCCTGGCGCCGTTGGAGAACGTACAGGGCGTCCAGCTTTTCGTGGACGGCTCCCACAAGCGCGCCGAGTTGATCGCGACGAAGCGGGACACGTCGGTCAGCCTGGCAGTACCGAGCAACTTGTTCGCGATCTGCTGAACCCCGGTGTTGACATACTCGCACGCGCGCAGGCCCGGCCCGGCCTGCACGGTGCCCTGCTCGAGCGCTTGCTGCTGTTCCAGCCACGCACCGTTTTTCTTGAAGATCGCCGCGCCCTGCGTGCGGTAGATGTCGACGATCTCCGCAATGGGCGCGCCACGCGCGAGCCCCAGGGCGATCAGGCCGCCCGTGGACGTGCCGGCGAAGCCGTCCGCTTTCGCGATGATCCCGCTTCGCTTGTCGAGGTCCTGGATGAGCAGTGCGGTGATCAACCCGCGAATGCCGCCGCCGTCGCAACTGAGAATCCTGAAGGTCATCGTGTTTCTCCTGGTTCGGGTGAGAGTGATGCTCGTGCCGCTTCGCATCGGGCCGCGCACATCACGTGACCGCCTACTGGCGTTCCGCGCGCCGGGTGGCGTCGTGAACCTTGCGCCCGCTGACCCATGTCTCCTGCACGACGATCTCGCGCAGTTGATAGGGGGTGCCGGATTGGACCTGCAGCGGATCGCGCTGCAGAATCACGAGGTCGGCCTGTTTTCCCTCCTTCAGCGAACCGACCTGATCGTCGAGATGGCATTGCCACGCCGCGTCGATGGTCACCGCGCGCAGCGCCTCGGGCGCGCTCAGGCATTCGGCCGCGTTGAGTACCGCGAGCTCCGGGTCGGCCTCCATCGCCCGCCACATTGCCTGGTCCATATAGCGCAACGGCCCCAGCGGCGAGACGAAGTGATCGCTGTGCAGGCTGACGCGCAGGCCCTCGCGCAGTGCCGACTTGCATCGATCGAGCTTCTGCGCGCGGTCTTCGCCGAGAATGGTGTTCCGGAACGCGCGCCCCCAGTAGCCCACGTGGCCGATCAGGAAACTGGGCGAGATGCCCAGCCGCTTCATGGTGCGCAGATCGTCGTCGTCGAGCAGCGACGCATGTTCGAGCCGGTGGCGCAACGGTTCCGCTTGCGCGACCGGCGCGGGAGCGGGCGAAGCGGGCTCGGGAACCTTGCTCAGCACCAACTGGTAGGCGGCCAGCACGTTGGCGATCCCCTCGTCGCCGTTTGCATGGACCAGGATCGGCCAGCCCGCCGCGTCGACCTGCTGCATGATCTGCGCGAGCGAATCGATCGGCGTGAAATTGAACAGGCCGTTCGGCCCGACGCCGGGCACACTGTGCTGGGCGCAGCACTTGTACGGCGCGCTTTGCAGGCCGGTCAGGCCCTGGTTGGAACCATCGGCGATCAGCTTCATCGCGCGGATGGTGAACAGCGATTCGGGCGCGCTGTCCAGTTGCGGCTTGAACTGGTTGAGCCACAGCGGCCAGAGGTCGTTGTTGCCGAACAGGGCGCCACCCATGCGCACCGTCATCCACGGCGTGCTCGCCAGCGCCTGCAACAGGACCACTTCATAGAACCCCAGCCCCATCCCCACGCCGGCGTCGAACAGGGTGGTGATGCCGCGCTCGTTCGCATTCGACATCACCTTCCGCAAGGCGGACAGCAACGCGATCGGCGTCGGGCGCGGGACGGTGTTCGTCATCAGCGTGACCTGCGATTCGGTCAGCACGCCCATGGGGAAACTGGCCTCGAGGCCGGCGGCCTTCAACGCGGCGCCGTTCGCATAGCCGAGATGCCCGGAGGCATTGATCAGGAACAGGCATGTGTCCGTGCTGATCTTGTCCAGCCATTCGCGGTCGATATCCACCCATTCGAGCATCAGCGACGGGTCGACGCCGCTGCCGCACACCCACTTTTCGCCATTTTTTCTATTGGGCTGCGCATCGTCGACCAATGCCTTGAGCTTGTCCGCGATGGTCTTGGCACTGTAGGCCGGATTCAGTTTCTGTTCGACGAACGGGGACAGGTCGTGCCACGGCTGAGTGAGGAACACGGCGCTGGGCAGCAGATGCGCGTGTGGTTCGATCAAGCCGGGCAGCAACGCATGGCCCGGTTCGAGCGTCTGCTCGAGCGCCCGGGGATAGCTGTCGCGCATGCGCCGGCGCACCTCATCGAGCGTACCCGTGGCGATGACCTTGTGTTCGGCGATACCGAGCGCTTCGACACGCGTGTTGCAATCCTCCGGGTCCGGGTAGATCAGCCCGCCGTGAAAGATGACGGCCTCGGGCGCGCCGGGTGCTTCGAGCTGGCTCAATTCCTTGAGCAGGTCCTGCCATTCGCTCTCGCTCTGGCCAAGAGCGCCTGCGAGCAAATGCGGGCTGCAGCATGCACATCCGAGCTGGTTTCGATGGAACATGGTCCGATCCTTCTCAGTTTTTATTGCATTGATCTCGATTGTTTTAAAAAGGAACATCAGGTCGACCGGCGAGGTCGTACACGGAATCCGTGAATCGTGATGCACCGGCAGTTGCGAAACAGATGCTTGCGTGCGCATCGGTTTCGCGGGGATCGCGGTATGGCGTCGCCGTCAATATCCGCCGTGGATCGTTTCGGAAATCAAAGCGCCGCGCGGGATAATGCGTCGAACAACGTGATACGGGAATCGTGAGGCTCGCTTCATGAAACGATGAGGCGGAATGATACGGATGCCGAATCGATGCGACGGTGCGAATCGGATGAAGCGTCCGAGCGCAATCCAATGTATATGCGCTGCATGGAGCCGGTGCAAGCCCGGAATCCGGAGGAAAGTGACGTGAGTCAATCCGTCGCGAAAGGCGATTCATGACGGATGCGTGAACGCATCCGGCAAGCGATCGATGGCCCGACCAGACCGGTCGAGAACCGTTACCGCGGGGTCCGGGTGCCTCGCACCAGTCCGGCGAGATCGACGAGCGCCCGAACCAGTCCCGCGAGCAGCAGCGCCGCGAGCACCAGATAGTCCGGCGTCTCGCGGATCACGACGGCGATCGGGTGGTCGGCCGCGGTGGCCGAAACGGCCACGATCAGCCCGTAGACGACGAACCACCCGGTTGAGATCGTCAGCACGACCGTGGCCATCAGGAGCCCGCCGATCCGCGCAGCGCGCAGCCGCGATTCCCGACGCGTGCTCACTGGCTGCTGCGCAGCCGGTAGCCGACGCCGCGCATCACTTCCGGCATCCCGGACGCGCCCGCGCATTCGAGCTTCTTGCGCAACCGGCTGATATGGCTGTCGACGGTGCGTTCCAGCGCATCGACGTCGGCGAGGCAAGCGTCGATCAGTTCGCTGCGCGTGAACACGCGGTTCGGCGAGCCGGCGAGGTGGGCGAGCAGCCGGAATTCGGTCAGCGTCAGCGCGATGCTGGTTTCCCCGCTGTCCGTGCGGACCGTGGTCAGATAGCTTTGCGTATCGATTTCGAGGTTGCCGACCTTGATGAAGCGTCCCGCGGCGGCGGTTTCCAGACGGCGCAGGATCGCCCGGATGCGCGCGACCACCTCGGCCGGATTGAACGGCTTCGTGATGTAGTCGTCCGCGCCGAAGCGCAGCCCCTGCAAGCGATCGATTTCGCGGTCGAGCGCCGTGATGATGACGATCGGCGTGTTGCCGCGGCGACGCAGTTCGACGAGGACTTCCCAGCCGTCCTTGTTCGGCATCCTGACGTCGAGCAGGATCAGGTCGGGTTTCAGCACGCGCTGCACGTCGAGCACGGCCTGGCCGTGACCGACGCGATAGGTGCGAAAGCCGTCGTGAGCCAGGTAGGCGTCGAGTATGTCGGCGATCTCCGGATCGTCTTCGGCAATGAGTATCAGAGGGTTCATCGGTATCACTGAAAGTGAACGTGACCGGCAGGCGGGCCGGCGGCGCGGCACGTGCGCCGCCGGACTTCATCGTGCGTGCGGTCGTCGCGAACGGATCGGCGACGACGCGTTGCTCAGTTGTTCGCCACGTTGTTGGCGGGAGGCACATCGGTGTCGACCAAGCCGCCACCGAGCGCCTTGTAGAGCGCGACCGCGTTGCCCAGTTCGGCGTTGCGCAGATCCAGCAGTGCCTGACGCGCGGCATACAGCTGGCGCTGCGAGTCGAGCAGTTCCAGCCGATCCTCGATGCCGGCCCGATAGCGCAGGTTCACGAGATCGGTACGGCGCTCGGCGCTCTTGACGACGCGGTTTTGCGCATCGATCTGGCGGGTGAACGTCTCGCGCCCGGCGAGGCCGTCGGCCACTTCGCGGAACGCGGTCTGGATCGCGCGTTCGTATTCGACGACCGCGCTGGACTTGCGCACTTCCGCGAGATTCAGTTCGGAACGCAGCCGGCCGCCCTGGAAGATCGGCAACGTGACCTGCGGCGCGAAGCTCCACACGTTCTGGCCGCCGGCGAACAGGCTGCCCAGCCCCGGGCTCAGGAAACCGATCGACGACGTCAGCGACAGCCGCGGGAAGAACGCCGCGCGTGCCGCGCCGATGTCGGCGTTGGCGGCGACGAGGTTCTGCTCGGCCTGCTGGATGTCCGGCCGGCGGTACAGCAATTCCGACGGCAGGCCGGCCGGCAGTTGCGTCATCACCGGCTGGCGTTCCAGCGACAGCGGGTCGGGCAGGTCTTTCGGCAGGTCGGTGCCGACCAGCAGCCGCAGCGCGTTGCCTGCCTGCTCGACGGCGCGCGAGCGCGCTTCAAGATCGGCGCCGGCGCTCGCGACCTGGCCTTCGGCCTGCGCGATGTCGACACCGCTCGCCTGATCCGCGAGCTTGAGCCGGCGTGCGAGGTCGAGCGACTGGCGCCAGTCGTTCAGCGTGCGTTCGGACAACGCGCGCTGTTCCTGCGCGAGACGTTCCGCGAAATACGCGTTGGCCACGGAGCCGACGAGCGCGATCTGCACCGCGCGGCGGCCGTGATCGGTCGCGAGGTAGCGCGCGAACGCCGCATCGGACAGCGACTTCACGCGGCCGAACAGGTCGATCTCGAACGCGCTGACGCCGACGTTTACGCCGTACTGGTTCTGCGTGTTCTCGAGCAGCGGCGGGTTCGATTGCGAGTCGGCCGCCGTGCGCTGGCGCGTGAAGCTCGCACCGGCGCCGATCGACGGCAGGCGCGCGGAACGCTGGATGCCGTACTGCGCTTCGGCGGCCTGCACGTTTAGCGCGGCCAGGCGCAGGTCGCGGTTGTTGTCGAGCGCGAGCTCGATCAGGCGCTGCAGGCGGCGGTCGCCGAACATCGTGCGCCAGCCGAGATCGGCCGCGTTCGCGTGCTGGTCGGCCGCGGCAGCGGTCGTGTAGGCGGTCGGCACCGGCATCGCGGGCTTGACCAGCTTCGGAGCCATCGAGCATGCCGACAGCGCGAGGGCGGCGGAAACCGCGGCGGTAAGAATGAGCGATCGCATGGCATCAACCTTCATGTTCGTGGGTCACGGTGGCGGGCTTCTTGCCGGATGCGCGCCATGCCGAGATGCGTTCCTGGATGCTCATCACGAACACGTAGAAAACCGGAACGAAGAAAATTGCCAGCACGGTGGCGGTCACCATGCCGCCGAACACGCCGGTGCCGATCGCGTGCTGCGTCTCGGCGCTGGCGCCGGTCGCGATCATCAGCGGCACCACGCCGAGGCCGAACGCGAGCGAGGTCATCAGGATCGGACGCAGGCGCAGCTTCGATGCCTGCACGGCCGCTTCGACGAGCCCCTTGCCTTCCTCGCGCAACTGCTTCGCGAACTCGACGATCAGGATCGCGTTCTTGGCAGACAGGCCGATCACGGTGATCATCCCGACCTTGAAGAACACGTCGTTCGGCAAGCCGCGCAGCAGGACCGCGCCGATCGCGCCGATCAGGCCGAGCGGCACCACCAGCATCACCGACAGCGGGATCGACCAGCTTTCGTACAGCGCGGCGAGCACCAGGAACACGACGATCATCGACAGCACCATCAGCATCGGCGCTTCCGACGCCGACTGACGTTCCTGCAGCGACTGGCCGGTCCACTCGACCGCGAAGCCCGGGGGCAGTTGCGCGGCCAGACGCTCCATCTCGGCCATCGCGGCACCGCTCGACTGGCCGGGGGCGGCCGTACCCGAGATACGCGCAGACGGATAACCCTTGAAGCGCACCATCTGCAGTGGGGTCTCGGTCCATACCGGGCGAACCACTTCGGACAGCGGCACCATGCCGCCGGCCGCGTTGCGCATGTACAGCTTCATCACCTTGTCGATCTGCATGCGCGCCGGCGCGTCGGCCTGGATGATCACCTGCTGCATGCGGCCCGCGTTCGGAAAGTCGTTCACGTAGGTCGAACCCATCGCGGTCGACAACGTGTCGCTGATCGTCGTGAACGAGACGCCGAGCGCCTGCGCCTTCGCGCGGTCGATCTCGAGCCGGATGCTCGTGCCGGCCGGCAGGCTGTCCGGATACACACCGGTCACGACCTTGCTTTGCGCGGCGAGTTCGAGCAGCTTCGCTTCAGCCGCCTTGAGCGCCGCCGTGCCCTGGTTGGCGCGGTCTTCCAGGCGCATCGCGAAGCCCGAGCTGTTGCCGAGTTCATCGATCGCCGGCGGCAGCAGGCTCATCACCGCGCCTTCGGTGACCCCGGCCATCGCCTGCTGGGCCCGCATGCCTTCTTCGAGCGTCGATGCGTCACCGCGGTCCTTCCAGTCTTTCATGACGGACCAGTTGATCGCAGCGTTCGGGCCCTGGCCCGAGAAGCCATAGCCGATCACGGAAATGCTCGACCGGATTGCCGGACGCGAGGCAAGATGCTTCTCCAGCGTTTTGACGACGTCATGCGTACGCTCGGCAGTGGAGTCCGCCGGCATCAGAAAGCTGGTGATGAAGTAGCCCTGGTCCTCGTCCGGCAGGAACGACGACGGCAGGCCGCGGAAGCCGAACACCAGCGCGCCCGAGATCGCGACGAACACCAGCATCACGCGACCCGTGCGGCCGACCAGGCGGCCGACGCGCGTCTCGTACCATTTCGTCAGGCGATCGAAGCGGCGGTTGAACCAGCCGAAGAAGCCGCGTTTCTCGTGGTGGCCCGGCTCGACCGGCTTGAGCATCGTTGCGCACAGGGCCGGCGTGAGCGTCAGCGCGAGCAGCGCCGAGAACAGGATCGACACGGCCATCGACATCGTGAACTGCTTGTAGATCACGCCGACCGAGCCGCTCGCCATCGCCATCGGCAGGAACACCGCGGTCAGCACCAGCGTGACGCCGATGATCGCGCCGGTGATCTCCTTCATCGCCTTCGACGTCGCGTCCTTCGGCGACAGGCCTTCCTCCGCCATCAGGCGTTCGACGTTCTCGACGACGACGATCGCATCGTCGACGATGATGCCGATCGCGAGCACCATGCCGAACATCGTCAGCACGTTGATCGAGAAGCCGGTCAGCAGCATCACCGCGAACGTGCCGAGCATCGCGACCGGCGCGACGATGGCCGGGATCAGCGTGTAGCGCACGTTCTGCAGGAACAGGTACATCACGAGGAACACGAGCACCATCGCTTCGAGCAGCGTGTGCAGTACCTTCTCGATCGAGATCTTCACGAACGGCGACGTGTCGAGCGGGATCGAGTAGGTCATGCCCGACGGCATCGACTTGCTCAGTTCGGCCATGCGCGCACGGATCGCTTCCGCGGTCTTCACCGCGTTGGCGCCCGGTGCGAGCTGCACGCCGGCGAGGGTGGCGGGCTTGTTGTTCTCGCGGCTCACGAACGTGTAGTTTTGCGAACCGAGTTCGACGCGTGCGACGTCGCCGAGCACGACCTTCGAGCCGTCCACGTTCGCGCGCAGCACGACCTTCGCGAACTCTTCCGGCGTCGTGAGCTGGCCCTGCGCGGTGAGCGGCACGGTCACGCGCTGGCCCTTCAATGCGGGCAGCGCACCGAGGCTGCCCGGCGCGATCTGCACGTTCTGCTGGCCGATCGCGGTCGTCAGGTCGCTCATCGACAGCCCGAAATTGATCAGCTTCTGCGGGTCGACCCAGATGCGCATCGCGCGTTCGGAGCCGAACTGCAGTACACGCCCGACGCCGTCGATACGCCGCAGCTCCTCGGACACGCTGCGCGCCATGTAGTCGGCGAGCGCGCCTTCGTCGAAGCGGCCGTTGTCGGAGCGCAGGCTGACGATCATCAGGAAGCCGGTCGACGCCGATTGGACAATCAGCCCGTTCTGGCGCACGGCCGCGGGCAGACGCGGCTCGACCGATTTGATCTTGTTCTGTACGTCGACCTGCGCCAGCGCCGGATCGGTGCCGGGCTTGAACGTCACGGTGATCTCCGCCTGGCCGGACGTATCGGCCGACGATTCGAAGTACAGCAGGTTCTTGACGCCGGACAGCTCGCGCTCGATGAGGCTCAGCACGCCGTCGTTCATCGTCTGCGGCGTGGCGCCCGGGTAGTTCGCGGTGATCGTGACGGACGGCGGTGCGACCGACGGATAGCGCGCGACCGGCAGTTGCGGGATCGCGATCAGCCCCGCGAGGATGATGAAGAGCGCGATCACCCACGCAAACACCGGGCGGCGGATAAAGAATTCAGCCATGACTGGAGGCTCCTCGTGGCTCAGTGCGCGGACGCGGTGGCGGCCGCGTCAGGCGACTTCCAGTCGGTCGCGGCGGCCGGCGCGCCGTCGACCAGGCGTTCCATTCCTTCGACGACGACCTTCTGGCCGGCCTGCAGGCCCGACTTGATGCGGTAGCTGCGGTTCGTCAGTTCGCCGACTTCGACGGCCTTCAGATGTGCGGTGCCCTTCGCGTCGAGCACCCATACCTGCGGCTTGCCGCCGGCGCGGACGACCGCTTGTTGCGGCACCATCAGCGCGTTGGCATAGTGCGCGCGCGGAACGCGGGCACGGACGTACATGCCCGGCAGCAGCTCGCGTTTCGGGTTGTCGACCAGCACGCGCAGCAGCACGTCGCCGGTGCCCGGATCGACGTTGACGCCCGAGAACAGCATGCGGCCGCGCACGTCGTAGCGCGTGTCGTCTTCGCGCAGCACATCGATTGGCAGGCTGTTGCTGTTCGACGCTTGCGTCTGCGCCGCGAGCGCGCCGCGCAGCGATTCGAGCGACGCGGCCGGCTGGCGGACGTCCACATAGACCTGGTCGATCTGCTGGATGCGTGCCATCGGCTGGCTGTCGCTGCTCGCGACGAGCGCACCCTCGGTCACGAGGGCCTGGTCGATGCGGCCCGTGATCGGCGCTTCGACGGTTGCGAACTTGAGGTCGAGCTGGCGTCGTGCGAGCGTCGCGCGGGCCTGCGCGACGTCGGCGGCGGCCTGGTCGCGTTGCGACGCCGAGTCGTCGTAGACCTGCCTGCTGATCGCGTCGGCTTCGACCAGCGGCTTCAGCCGCGTGGTCTGCACCCTGGCTCGTGCAAGCGCGGCTTCCGCGCGTTGCAGCGCCGCCGCTGCTGTATCCATGTCGGCCTTGAACGGCGCCGGATTGATCTGGAACAGCGGCTGGCCTGCGCGGACCTCGGTGCCCTGTTCGAACAGCCGTCGCTGGACGATGCCGCTGACCTGCGGCCGGATTTCGGCGATCCGCACGGCCGCGACGCGGCCCGGCAGGTCTTCGCTCACGTCGAGGGGCGCGGCCGCGAGCGTCATCGCCGCCACCGGGATGGCCGGCGCGGCGGCCTGCTGTTCGGAGGGCCCGCAGCCCGCCAGCATCGCCGCCACCAGCGCGCACACGGCGCCGTAGCAGGCTCGTTTCTGATTCTTCATGTGGACTCCATGGGACGCAGGCACCCGATGGCCCGCATTTTCGGTTCGCAGTGTGCGTATGCCCGATGGAGTTTTTTGTGCGGAAAGATGGAGGTTTGATGGAGGAGGCGAAAGAATCGCGGAACGGCGGCGCGGCGGCGGTGTGGGCGCTTTACATCCGGAGCGCGTGCTCCCATAACCGGGAACCTTCGCGCGTTCCCATGAACGGCATCCCATCATCGATGCCGACGGCGGCCGTCGCGCAAGCATGCGCCGCTAGGATTGCTGCGCCGGCTTATCCAGTCTCGACCGCGACGCAGGCCGACGCGCCGCTCGACGCCGCCGCCCGCAGGTGGCGATCGCGGTCGGCCAGCCAGTCCTTGCGTTCGCCGCGCCAGCCCACCGCATGGATCTTGTCCATCTGGCGCGCGGCAACGGTGGCCGCGCAGGCCAGGCCGGGGAGCGGGATGTCGAGCAGGCGCCAGCGGCCCGCATGCGGCGTATCGACCTCGCGGAACGGCCCCGCAAACGGCGCCAGCGACGCGAGCGTCGCGCCGTGTCCGCTTCCGCATGCGTTCGAGAGGCTGTCCAGCCGAAGCTGGTCGCGCGATGCCGGACCGGCGGGCGTGCCGGCTTGCGCCATGCCCAGCCCGATCGGGCCACGGGCGATCGCGATCACGATCCAGATACCGGCGTGGCCGACCACGATGTCGAGCCCGTCCAGCGAGTCGCAGCCCGCGATCGCGATATGGTCGGCCTCGCGCTCGATCAGCGTAAGCTCGTCGGCGGCGCGGCCGGCCAGCGTCCCCAGGATCGCGCGCAGCGCCGACCGGCCGATTGCGAAGCGGCGGCCGTGCGCGCGGTTCGGATGCATCCTGGCACGCCGCAGTTCCGTCTTCGACAGGTAGAGATGGCCTTGCTCGCTCGTGACGAGCTGCCATTCGCCGCGCAGTCGCCACAACAGGATCTCGCCCGGATCGGGGAGCCGCGACGGACATGACGCCAGCGTGTGCGAGCCGGTGATCGTCAGGGCGGGATAGCGCATGCGGGCCCCCGTGTCGGTGGCGGATGCGACGTGGCGCGGCATGCCGGCCCCGTCATGCCTGTTGTCCGGTTTGCAGCGCGTCGTTGCCCGGATGCTGCCGCGTGAGCCGGGCGGCGAGCGAGACGGCCTGCCCGAACGACGCCACCGCGTGATGAGGAATCCCGAATGCCTTGACGGCGACCTCGCCCTGCGCGGCTACTTCCGCGCGCCGGTCGGGATCGGGTTCGACGCTGACGAGCGCCTTGCAGACGGCGCCCAGCTCGACCTTGTTCTGCTTGAGCCAGACCGCGCGATGCTTGCGGTCGTCGTGGCTTTCGTCGGTATCGAGTTCGACGTAGACGATCACGAACGGCTCGCCGTGGCGCATCAGCGTGTCGATCTCGCCTTCCCAGCGCGGCGCGTAGCCCGGTGTCGCGTGTTCGGGGCGAAACACGCAGACCGGAAAGAGATGGATGTCGTGCAGCGCGAAATCATTCGGATTGAGAGCGGACATCGAGGGTTCTCCGTTGGATGAGCGACGCCGAAGCGTCGGGTGGCCGTGCGTGGGCATTCAATGCGCGCTCGCTTGCGCCGCGCCGGCCTGCGCGACCGGCGGCGCATCGCGCCAGCCGACGCCGAGCGACTTGTAGAGCGCGATCGCGCCCTGCACCTGGGCGAGCCGGCTGAGCGCAAGCGCGTCGCGGGCGCGGTACGTCGCGCGTTGCGCCGTGAGCACCGACAGGTATTCGCCGAGGCCGTTGCGATACAGCCGCGTCGCGCGCGACTGCGCGTCCTGGCTGCTGTCGACCGCCGCGGCGAGCATGGCTTGCTGGTCGCGCGCGGCGCCGATCGCCACCAGCGCGTCCTCGACATCGCGAAACGCGCGGCGGATGCGCTGCTCGTATGCGAGCCGGGCGGCCTCGGCGGCCGCGCGCGCGGCGTCGACGCCGGCTTTCGCGCGGCCGCCGTCGTACAGCGTCTGCGTGCCGTCGAGCGCGACCGACCATGCGACGCTCGCGCCCGAGAACAGGTCCTGCACGAGGCTCGCCGTCGTGCCGAGGCTCAGCGGAATCGCGAAATGCGGAAACTGCTCGGCGCGCGCGACGCCGATCTGCGCGGTCGCGGCGGCGAGCCGCCGTTCGGCGGCGCGAATGTCGGGGCGCTCTCGGATCACGTCCGACGGCAGCGTGACGGGCAGCGCGGGCGCGACCGGCAGGGTCGCGCCGGGCGCGCTCAGCGTGTCGCGCAGCGTTTCCGGAAAACCGCCGACGAGCACGCCGATCGCGTGGGCGAGGCGCGCGACGTCCTGCTGCAGCGGCGGCACCGCCGCCTGCGCGAGCTGCAGTTCGGCACGTGCCTGCGCGACCGCGAACGACGTGCCGAGGCCGCGCCGGTTCGAGCGCTCGGTCAGCTGTCGCGTGGCGTCGAGGCTCGCGACGTTGTCCGTTGCGATCCGCAGCCGCTCCTGGGTCGCGCGCAGTTCCGCGTAATCGGATGCAAGCTCGGCCAGCAGGCTCACGAGGATCGCGTGGCGATCGTCGTCGAGCGCGTCGATCTGCGCATCGGCGGATTCGACCGCGCGCCGCGTGCCGCCGAACAGGTCGAGTTCCCACGACGCATCGAAGCCGAGCCGGTAGGTGCGCGACTGGCCGATCCCGGGCGGCCATTCGAGCGCCCGCGACGAGCGCAGCGCATCGGCGTTCCCGCCCGCGGTGACGGTCGGGCCGAGGCGGCTCGCGATCTGGTCGCGTTCGGCGCGCGCCTGCAGCAAGCGCTGGCGCGCGATCGCGAGATCCTGGTTGTGCGCGATCGCCTGCTCGACCAGCGCATCGAGCTGCGCATCGCCGAACGCGCGCCACCAGTCCTGCAACTGCGCGGGGTCGGCCGTCACCGTGTCGCGCGGCGCGATCCAGCCGGGCGGATGCGCGGGCTGCGGCGCCACGTAATCGGGGCCGACCGTCGTGCATGCGGCGAGCGCGCACGCGCAGGCCGCGACGAAGGTGCGTGCGCGGCACGTCGCGCGCACCGGAGGGAACGGGCATCGCATCGTCGCCTCCGTCACATCCACGCGTGCAGCCACGACGCGAGCCGGCCGCGCGGCGTGCGCTCGCGCCCGCGTTCGCCGACTTCGACGCTGCACGTCATGCCGGCCGCCAGCAGCACGCCGGCCGGCACCCGGTCGATCTCGATGCGCACCGGAATGCGCTGCGCGAGCCGCACCCAGCTGAAGGTCGGGTTGACGGCCGGCAGGCCGAGTTCGTCGAGCGTGCCGTTTTCGTCGGCGATGCCGCGGCCGATGCTCGTCACGTGCCCGCTCAGCAGCGGATCGAAGCCCATCAGCCGGATCGTCGCGGGTGCGCCCGTCGCGACGCGGCGCAGCTTGGTCTCCTCGAAATAGCCGGTGATCCAGAAGCTGTGCGCGTCGAGTACCGAGATGCCGGGCTTGCCTTCGACCGCGTAGTCGCCGTGACGCAGGCGCAGCTGCGTCACGTAACCGTCGACCGGCGAGCG
>NZ_ASSI01000173.1:0-36546 GCF_000466765.1 Burkholderia sp. AU4i
GTCGTTGTGCGGCGTGCGCTCGCCGGACAGGTAGGGCAGGAACAGCGGGGCCGTCGCGCGCGCGTCGGCGTCGAGCGCCTCGACTTCGGCGAGCAGGGCGGGTTCGTCGGTGCCGGTCAGCTTGCAGACCCAGCGCAGACAGCTCGCGGCCGACAGCACGACGCTCATCAATTGCCAGCGATCGGGAATCGCATGGCAGAACGCATGCACGGCCGATGCGGGGTTCGGCATGAAGCGATCGCCGACCACGCTCAGCACGCCGGACGTGCCGAGCGACACGAAGCCGTCGCCTGCATGGATCGCACCGATGCCAAGCGCGCTCGTTGCGTTGTCGCCGCCGCCGCCGGCTACCACGACCGCCTCCGACAGCCCGAGTTCGCGCGCGATGTCCGCGCGCAGCGTGCCGGACGGCGCATTGCCCTCGACGATGCGCGGCATCTGGTCACGCGTCATCCCGCATGCGGCGAGCAGCGCGTCGGACCAGTCGCGGCGTGCGACGTCGAGCCACAGCGTGCCGGCTGCGTCCGACGGATCGGACACCTTTGCACCGGTCAGCCGGAACCGCAGGTAGTCCTTCGGCATCAGCACGCAGGCAGTGGCCGCGAACACATCGGGTTCGTGCTTCGCGACCCACAGCAGCTTCGGTGCGGTGAAGCCCGGCATCGCGAGATTGCCGGCGAGGGCGTGGAGATCGGGCGCGCGTTCGGTGAGCAGTGCGCACTCGTCGGCGCTGCGCATGTCGTTCCACAGGATCGCGGGGCGCAGCACGCGGTCGTCGCGGCCGAGCAGCACGGCGCCGTGCATCTGGCCGGACAGGCCGATGCCGCGCACGGCAGCGAATGCTTGCGGATGCCGTGTGCGCAGCGCGGCGAGCGCGGCGAGCGTGCCTTGCCACCAGTCGTCCGGATGCTGTTCGGCCCAGCGCGGATGCGGCCGCGACACGGTGAACGGCGAGCCGGCGGTGCCGACGACCGTGCCGTCCGGGGCGAGCAGCAGCACCTTCACTTCCGAAGTGCCGAGGTCGATGCCGAGATACATGAGCGATCCGTTCCGTCAGTGGGGACTCGCTACTTTAGCCGCGCGGCCGTGCACGTGCCAAGGCAGGTTCGCCCCGATGCGCGTCAGCGCGCCGCGAGCCATGCATCGACCCGCGCGAGCCCGGCGCGCAACGCCTCGAACAGCGCCGGGTTGCCGGCGAGCGAACCCCACAGCGCGCGGCTTGCGCACAGCGCGGCGACCTGGTCGTCGGCCTCCGGATGGCCGGCCCCCGGATGGCCGGACCCCGGACGGCCGGCCCCGACGATCGCACGCGCGGCGCTTTCGTCCATCACGCCGTCCTGGTACGCATACGGCAAGGTGCCGCGCGCCCAGCGTTCGAGAAAGCGCAGGAACAGCGCGGGCAGCACGGCGGTGGCGACCGGTGCCGCGCCGCGTGCGAACGATTCGACGAGCGTCGGCGCGATGAAGCCGGGGATCTTCGAGAAGCCGTCGGCCGCGACGCGCTGGTTCGTGTCGAGTACGTACGGGTTGCCGAAGCGTTCGAGCACGACGTCGCGGTAGCGCGCGAGATCGAGCGGGCTCGGCGTCAGGCACGGGATCACGTCCTGCGTCACGTAGTCGTGCGCGAAGCGCCGGATCGCCGCGTCGTGCGTGCCTTCGTGGATATACGTGTGGCCCGCGAGCGTGCCGGCCCATGCGATGCAGCTGTGCGTCGCGTTGAGGATGCGGATCTTCGCTTCCTCGTACGGGTGCACGTCGTCGACGAGTTCGGCACCGGCCAGCTCCCAGCGCGGCCGCCCGGCCGCGAAGCGATCCTCGATCACCCACTGGATGAACGATTCGCCCATCACCGGGCATGCGTCGTCGATGCCGGTGGCCGCCAGCACGCGCTCGCGCACGTCGGCGGTCGGGCGCGGCGTGATGCGGTCGACCATCGCGCTCGGCGTCGCGACGTTCGCATCGAACCACGCGAGCAGGTCGGCCTGCCCGCGCCGTTCGAGGAATTCGCGCATCCCCGCGCGAAAGCGCGCACCGTTGTTGCGCAGGTTGTCGCAGCTCTGCAGCGTGAGCGGGCCCGCGCCGCGCTTCACGCGTTCGGCGAGCAGCGCCGCGAGCGCGCCGTACAGCGTCGTGCGCGCGCCCTGCAGGTCGGCCGCGAGATCGGCATTCGCGACGTCGAGCCGATTGTGTTCGTCGAGGTAGTAGCCGCCTTCGGTGACGGTGAACGACACGATCCGGCAGGCCGGATCGGCGCCGGCGTCGATCAGCGCGGCGAGATCGATCGACCAGGGCAGCACGCGCGTGATCGCGCGGATCGTCTCGTACGCGCGCTCGCCTTGCGGCGTGACGGTTTCGAGCGTGTATTCGCCGTGCTGCGCGGCGAGCGCGTCCATCGTCGCGCGCATGTCGTCGCGGATGTTGCCGACGGTCAGCGACCAGCGCTCGTCGGGCGGCACGGCCGTGTTCACGCGATGCAGATACCACGCCTGGTGCGCGCGGTGAAACGAGCCCGCGCCGATGTGCAGCAGCACGGGCGTGCGGGCGGAGGGCGATGCGCTCATCCGGTGTCTCCTGTTCGTGCCAGATTTTCCTGCCGAGTACGAATACGATCATTTGCTCTATGTGTGAGCGAATGATCGTATTCGGGCGAGCGAAAGTCAAGGCGGGGAAACGGCATTTTGATGGTGCGCTGCGGCGGCGGGCGGAATGAGCGGGCGGAAAGGGCGGACGGGCCGCCGGCCGGGAAGCGCCGTCAGCGTTCCTCGCGCGTCAACGCGACGAGTTCCTCGAGCAGCTTGCCGGCCGGCTGCGGCAGGATGCCGTGGCGGCGCCGGAACGCGGTGAGCGTGCGCACGGCGACGACTTCGTGCACGGGCCGCGTGTCGATCGTGCCGGCGCGCTGCTGCTCGCCGCGCTCGCGATCGTGCTCGACGGTTTCGACGGCCAGTTGATCGGTTTCGCGATTCCGGTGCTGATCCGCGAATGGGGGATCATGCGCGGCGCATTCGCGCCGGCAGGTGGCTGCCGGACTGATCGGGATGGGCATCGTCTGCGTCGCGCTGTTGGCCGTGCGGCGGCATATCCCCCGACTGCCACGTGCGGCAGCGCAGCTGCGCGAAGGGGAAGAACTGGCCCGCACGTCGTCGTGACGGCGGGCGAGTGGGGCGTTACAGCGTGGTGCGCACGTGCCAGAGCTCGGGGAACAGCACGACGTCGAGCATCTTGCGCAGGTACGGCGCACCGCTGGTGCCGCCCGTGCCCTGCTTGAAGCCGATGATGCGTTCGACGGTCGTCACGTGACGGAAGCGCCACTGGCGGAATGCATCCTCGAGATCGACGAGTTCCTCGGCCATCTCGTAGAGCTCCCAGTGCTGCTGCGGGTGGCGGTACACCTCGAGCCACGCGGCTTCGACCGTTTCGTCGTGCTGCGTCGGCTGCGTCCAGTCGCGCTCGAGCCGCGCTTGCGCGATCGGGAAACCGCGCCGCGCGAGCAGGCGGACGACCTCGTCGTAGAACGACGGCGCCTCGAGCGTCGTGCGCACCTGTTCGAGGATGTCGGGCTGGTGCGCATGCGGCTGCAGCATCTGCACGTTCTTGTTGCCGAGCAGGAATTCGAGCTGGCGGTACTGATACGACTGGAAGCCCGACGACTGCCCGAGATACGGCCGCATCGCCGAATACTCGGACGGCGTCATCGTCGACAGCACGTTCCACGCCTGCACCAGTTGCTCGAGGATCCGCGACACGCGCGCAAGCATCTTGAACGCGGGCGGCAGCGCGTCGGTGCGCACCGCGTCGAGCGCGCCGCGCAGCTCGAACAGCGCGAGCTTCATCCACAGCTCGCTCGTCTGATGCTGGATGATGAACAGCATCTCGTTGTGATCGGGCGACAGCGGATGTTGCGCGTCGAGGATCGAATTCAGCGACAGGTAGTCGCCGTAGCTCATCGACTTCGAGAAATCGAGCTGTGCGTTGTGCCAGCCGGCTTCGCCCGAAGCATCGCCCGGCACGTGCGGCGCTTCGTGTGCCGCTTGCGCCGCAGGGGCCGAATGTGCGGCGCGTGTGCCCGAGAACGGGCAGCCCGCCGGCGCGTCGCCGCCGGGTGGCTGCATATGACCAGAATTCACGACTATCTCCAGATTTGAATGACGGGGCGCGGCGCGCAATCCGCGTGACCGCGTTGCGCGCCGGGCAAGGCCGCTCAGGTCACCGCGCCGCGTTCGGCGAACTCGGGCGCCTTCCAGGCGTCGGTGGCGAGGATGTCGCGCAGCGTCTCGACGGCATCCCACACGTCGACGAAGCGCACATAGAGCGGCGTGAAGCCGAAGCGCAGCACGTACGGCTCGCGGTAGTCGCCGATCACGCCGCGCGCGATCAGCGCCTGCATCACCTCGTAGCCGTGCGGATGCTCGAAGCTCGCCTGCGAGCCGCGCTGGTGATGCGCGCGCGGCGTGACGAGCTTCAGCGACAAGCCCGCGCAGCGTGCTTCGACGAGCGCGATGAAGGCATCGGTCAGCGCGAGCGATTTGCGGCGGATCGTTTGCATGTCGGTTTGCAGGAACACGTCGAGCCCGCATTCGACCATCGACATCGACACGATCGGCTGCGTGCCGCACAGGAAGCGC
Organism: Burkholderia sp. AU4i; assembly: GCF_000466765.1. Classification (NCBI taxonomy): domain Bacteria; kingdom Pseudomonadati; phylum Pseudomonadota; class Betaproteobacteria; order Burkholderiales; family Burkholderiaceae; genus Burkholderia; species Burkholderia sp. AU4i. The sequence continues at coordinate 4,626 of NZ_ASSI01000173.1, forward strand.
GCGATTCCCGGATCGGGCGCGAAGCCCGGCTGCATCGCGAACGGTGCGCGGTGGCCCCACCAGCCGGACAGCGGCTGCGAGAAGTGTGCGTGATGACGCTGCGGCACCCACACGAATGCGGGTGAACCCGGGCCGCCGTTCAGGTACTTGTACGTGCAGCCGACCGCGCCGTCGGCGCGCGCGCCGTTCAGGTCGACCGGCACCGCGCCGGCCGAGTGCGCGAGGTCCCACAGCATCAGCGCGCCCGCGTCGTGCACGAGCTGCGTGACGGCCGGCATGTCGTGCATGTAGCCGGTGCGGTAATTCACGTGCGTGATCATCGCGACGGCCGTGTCCGCGCCGAGCGCGGCCGGCAGGTCGGCCGGATCGTCGATCAGGCGCAGTTCATAGTTGCCGCCGAGCTGTTCGATCAGCCCCTGCGCGATATACAGGTCGGTCGGGAAGTTCGAGCGTTCCGACACGATCACGCGGCGCTCGGGCGCGCGCTCGGCCTGGTGGCGCAGCATCGCCGACAGCAGCTTGAACAGGTTGATCGAGATGGTGTCGGTGACGACCGTTTCGCCCGGTGCGCCGCCGATCAGCGTCGCGAGCTTGTCGCCGAGACGGCGCGGCAACGCGAACCAGCCGGCCGTGTTCCAGCTGCGGATCAGGCCTTCGCCCCATTCGGCGCCGATCACCTGCTGCGCGCGGGCGGCCGATGCGCGCGGCTGCGCGCCGAGCGAGTTGCCGTCGAGATAGATTACGCCGTCGGGCAGCGAGAACTGGTCGCGCAGCGGGGCGAGCGGATCGTCGCGGTCGAGCGCGAGCGCGTCTTCACGGGTCTTGATCATGATGTGGGTCGTCAGTCGGGGTAATCAGGAGGCACGCGCGGGCAGCGCGCGCAGCACCGCGCGCACGGGGCTCGCGTCGAGCGTCGCGAATTTCAGCGGCAGTGCAATCAGTTCGTAGTCGCCGGGCGGCACGTCGTCGAGCACGATGCCTTCGAGGATCGCCATCCGGTGCGCGCGCACGCGGTGATGCGCATCCATCGTCTTCGATTCCTGCGGGTCGAGCGACGGCGTATCGATGCCGATCAGCTTCACGCCGTGCGCGGCGAGCAGGTCGACGGTCCCGGGCGCGACCGCGCAGAAGTCGCTGTCCCACCGTTCGACGCTGGCGCGTGCATACGTGCGCAGCAGCACGCGCGGCGGCACGCCGTCGAGCGCGGCCGCGACATCGGCCGGCTGCACGACCGGCGATGCGCCGATGCAGTGGATCACGCGGCACGGGCCGAGATAGGTGTCGAGCGGCACGGCGCCGATCGGCGCGCCGTCGGCGTCGTAATGCAGCGGCGCGTCGCAGTGCGCGCCCGTGTGCGGCGACAGCGTCAGGCGTGCGACGTTGACCGGCGAGCCGGCCTCCATCCGCCACACGCGTTCGACGGAAACCGGCGTATCGCCCGGCCACACGGGGGTGGCGGGGCTGACAGGCGGCGAGATGTCCCAGAGGGTGTCCATGGCATGACGATTCGGTGAGTCGATGCTTCGAATGATAGGTGGACGCTCGCAGAAAGTGCTTGCGAAATAAACATGGACAAACCGCCGGATTGGCAGATAATTCGACTCAGAGGGAAAACGGGGACCAAAAATGCACGCGATCACGCTCGATGCCACCGACTGCCGGATTCTGGCGGTACTGCAGGAAGAGGGCAGAATCAGCAATCTCGACCTGGCGGAACGCATTTCGCTTTCGCCATCCGCCTGCCTGCGCCGCATGCGCCTGCTCGAGGAGCAGGGCGTGATCGAGCACTATCGCGCGTGCCTGAGCCGCGAGAAGCTAGGCTTCGAGCTCGAGGCGTTCGTGCAGGTATCGATGCGCAACGAAGAAAATCAATGGCACGAGCGCTTCGCGGAAGCGCTGCGCGAATGGCCGGAGGTGGTCGGCGCGTTCGTCGTGACGGGCGAGAGCCACTATCTGCTGCGCGTGCTCGCGCACAACCTGAAGCACTACTCGGATTTCGTGCTGAACCGGCTCTACAAGGCGCCGGGCGTCATGGACATCCGTTCGAACATCGTGCTGCAGACGCTGAAGGACGAAGCCGGCGCGCCGGTCGGGCTGGCGCGCACGGGGGCGATCAAAGCGGTGTAAGGCCGTGGAAGCCGCCGCCGTGGAACACGAGCGGCGGCGTCGTGTCCGATGCGGCGCGCACGCCGCAGCGTTCGACCTCGCCGACGAAGATCACGTGGTCGCCTTCGTCATAGCGGCTGCGGTTGTGGCATTCGAACCATGCGAGCGCGCCGTCGAGCACGGGCATCCCGGAGTTGCCGGCCGCATGCGCGATTCCTTCGAAGCGGTCGCCCTTGTAGGTCGAGAAGCGCTTGCACAGGTCGAGCTGCGAGGCCGCCAGTACGTTCACCACATAGTGGCTGTTGCCGCGGAATACGGGCGTCGACGCCGATTTGTGCGCGAGGCTCCACAGCACGAGCGGCGGATCGAGCGATACCGAGTTGAACGAGCTGGCGGTGATGCCGATCAACTGCCCGGACGGCGCGCGCGTCGTGATCACCGTCACGCCCGTTGCGAACTGGCCAAGCGCTTGCCGGAAAGCGGCCGAGTCGAAATCCGGGGGATTGGCCTGGCTCATCGGGTAGCCATCCGGAACGAGACGGGCGGGCGCGGCGCGACGCGAGCGGGGCGGGCACGGCGGACGAAAGGCGACAAGGCGGTCGATGGGGAAGGGGTGCGCATGGCCCGATTTTAGCGGAATCGGGGCCGCCGGGCCCGGCCAGGCGGCGCATCGAGGGGGCAGGGTGGCGTAGCGAACACTGCGGCGCGCGGCAGGACGGGCAATCGCGCGCGGCCGGCAACGCCGTTCTGTCGCGTTTTTCGAGCGGTGCCGCCGCGCGGTCCCGCGCAGTGGCATGTCCCGACCGCCGATCCCCGCGCCATCTATCGCGCCGCCGCCAGTCCGAGCGACAGCGCGCCCGTCACGATCAGGCTCGACGCCCACACCGAATCGAGATTGAACCAGCTCCGCGACACGAACTTCAGCCCGAGATAGCGGTACACGAGCCACGCGAGCCCGCCGCCGGCGCCGATCATCGCGATGGCATGCACGGCCGCGACGACGAGCGCCATCCCGAGATGCGCATCGACGAGCGTGGCCGCCGCCCGGTGGCCGGCGTCCCGGTCGAGCCCGCAGAGCCCGAGGTAGATCGGCACCAGCATCAGCCCCGCGCCATGCGCGATCGCGACCGCGAACGACCACAGGCCGAGCCGCGCGGGCGGGATCCGCGCGAGCGCACGCGGATGCCGGCGCCGGATCAGCAGCACGGCGCCGAAGCCGATCACGAGCGCGCTCGCGCCGATCCGGATCGCCGATTGCCAGGCAAGCAGCGCGGCGAGCAGCCCGATCGGCAGCATCACCGCGAAGACCGCGAGCGCATGGCCGAGCGCGAGATAACCGAGCGCCGCGACGAGCGCGCCGCCGCGGCGGGTCATCAGCGCGTTCGACACCGCGAGCGGCCAGCCCATCGCGGGATTGAGCCCGTGATATACCCCGCTCGCGAGCACGGCCGCCCACAGCGCGAACTGGGCGTGAAGGCCGGCGTTCAACGCTTGACCGACGGGTAGCAGAACGAGTCGGTCGAGCAGTCGCCGCCTTCGAGCCGGATCTGGTGCGCGCGATAACCTTCGGGGAACTCGACCCAGTAATCGTCGGCGAGCGTCAGCCCGCCTTCCGGCCCCGCATGCGCGAGCACCTGCGCGGCCGGCACGCCATCCGGATAAAACTGGTCGTCCCACGTCGAGTAGAGCGAATTGGTCCAGTACACGCGCCGGCCGTCGCGGCTGATCTCGACCATCTGCGGGCCGCCCGCGAACGCGCGGCCGTTCGAGTGCGGCGCACGGCGCGCGATGCCGCCGATGCGCACCGACCCGGCGAGCACCGGGTTGTGCGGGTCCGACACGTCGTACTGGCGCATCTCGCCGGTGCCCCAGCACGACACGTACAGGAAGCGGTCGTCGAGCGACAGGTCGATGTCGGTCACGAGCGGCGGCACCGCGCCGAATCCTTGCAGCAGCGGCGGCAGTTCGTCGGCCGCGGCCGGCTCGGCCGGGATGGTCGCGGTCTTCTTCACATGGAACTTGCCGCCTTCGCGCCACCAGGTCCAGATCGAGCCTTCGAGATTCGTCGTGTCGACCACGACGCCGACGAACCCGTATTCGCGCACCGGGTCGTGCGCGGGCCGCACTTCGAGCGCCATCTGATGCTGCGCGCCGAGATCGATCGTCTGCACGTTGCGCCGCGCGCGCAGGTCCCAGAAATGCAGCCGGTGCCCGTATTTGTTTGCGAGCAGGTCCTCGGGCACGATGCCGTTCTCGAATTGCGGCGGCAGCGCCCATTCGCTCGACACCATGTAGTCGCGCGGCAGGTTCCACCAGAAGTCGTAATGCTTGTCCTGCGGGCCGCGGTCGATCTCCCAGCGGCCGAGCACGTCGAAGGTTTCGCAATCCATGATGAAGATGCCGGGCGCGCCGTCGGTGCCGTCCTTGCCCGCGCCGCCAAGCGTGCTCACATAGATGCCTTCGGGGCCGCAGTGAACGGTGTGCGGCCGCGAATAGCCGGTTTTCGAGAAGATCTCGTCGGGCTCGATGATCTTGTGGATGCGCGCCTGCGTCGGATGCGGCTTCGTGTCGATCACGTAGATGCGCGACGAGCGCAGGCCGGGGATGATCAGGAAGCGGCGTTCGAGGAACGCATGGCCGGTCAGCGGCGACAGCGACGACGAACACGCATTCCAGCCGAAGTGGTGAAACTCGTCGCCGGTGTTCGGCATCGTCACCGTATGCACGATTTTTCCGTAGGTCGGCGAGCCGGGCTTCACGTCGATCACGGCGAGCGCGTCGGGTCTGGAAAAATCGGGGCTCAGCAACAACGTATAGGCAAACTCTTCCGCCGGCGCCTGCATCGCAAGCTCGGGCGAAGCGTGAAACGTCGGGTCAGGTCGCATGCTCATGGTGATGCCCTCTCGATGGGTTCGGATCGTTGACGCACGGCCGTTCGTTGCGGGCGTGCGGGTCGGGGTTGCCGCGCGGCGCGCGTGGCGCCGGCAGGCGCGATCGGCAGGCGGGTGCACGCGTCGGCGACACGTGCGGCGCGCCGTGCATCAGATCGTGAAAGCGGAGAAAGGCGGTGTTCCGGATCGCCGCACGTGGGGCGAGACGGACGCACGGCAAGGGGGTGGCACGGTCGAAGCGGTAGCCCGCGATGCGGCGACGGCCGGGCGAGTGATGCGGACGATGTCTGTTAAGGCATGCATATCGATGTTCCGGCAGATGATGTTTGCATCAGGGTCGGGCACGCATCGGGCGCTTTGCGCGAGGCAGCGGGTTTGCCGCCGCGCTCGCGCGTGCCTAAGTGTAGACGAGAACGCGGGCGGTCGGTCGTGCGCGGTACCTGTGCAACCTGTCAGGTTCGCGCGCGAGTGAGATACTTGCCGCAGTGCCGTTGCGACCCGCCCCCGGGTGGGCAGCGGCGAGACGGAACGGTGGCGCCGGCGCATGCGTGCCGGCTGCCGACATCAACGAAGGACTGATTTCATGGTGAACGAGATGCTTGAAACCGCGACATTGGGAGGCGGGTGTTTCTGGTGCACGGAGGCGGTGTTTCTCGACGTCGACGGCGTGACGGCCGTCCAGTCGGGCTACGCGGGCGGCCATACGCGCAATCCCGGCTATCGCGACATCTGCGAAGGCGACACGGGCCACGCGGAAGTCGTCAACGTGACGTTCGATCCGGCGCGCATCGGCTATCGCGAGATCCTCGAGATCTTCTTCGCGACGCACGATCCGACCCAGTTGAACCGGCAGGGCAACGACGTCGGCACGCAGTACCGTTCGGTCGTGTTCACGCATTCGGACGAGCAACGCGACACGGCGCTCGACGTGATCCGCGAGCTGGAGCGCGAGCAGGTGTTCGGGCAGCCGATCGTCACGCAGGTCGTGCCGCTCGACGGCAACTACTGGCCGGCCGAGGATTATCACCAGAACTATTACGCGCGTAACCCGGGGCAGGGCTACTGCTCGGTCGTGATCGGGCCGAAGCTCGCGAAATTCCGGCAGAAGTTCTCGCACCGGCTGAAGTCGCTGCGCGGCGCGTAAGCGCCGGAACGGCGGGAGCCGGCGCAAACGGGCGTCAGGCCGCCTCGTTGCGCCACTGCGCGCACGCGGCGGCGATCTCGCGCGCGAGCGCGATGCACGACAGCGGCGCGGAGCCTTCCGCCTTGTTGTTGATCGTGATGATCACCGGCTGCCCGGCCAGCGCATAGCGCGCGGCCAGTTCGGCGAGCGCCGAGCGCGTGGCCGGATCCTCGTCGACGAGCTTGTCGAACGGCTCGTATTTCGCTTTCGCCTGTTCGTACCTGAAGCCGCTGTGCAGGCTCCAGCGCACGATCAGCGGGCCCGGCGCGTCGCCGTCGAGCAGGGCGAGCGCGGCCGCCTGGCGCAGCGCGTCGGGCATCCGCGCGTGCAGGCCGACGCAGTAGCGCACACCGAGCGCGGCGAGCGCGCGGATGAAACGCGGCGTGAGCAGGCTCGCGTCGCGAATCTCGATCGCATAGCGGGTGCCGTCGGCGTCCGGCGGCAGCGGCGGCAGCGCCGCGAAGAATGCGGCGAGCCGGTCGATCAGCGCGGCCGGCTGCGCGAGCAGCTGGTCGGGCAGCGGCGAGAACTGGAACACGAGCACGCCGGCTTTCCGGCCGAGCCCTTCGAGGCACGGCTGCACGAACTCGTGGGTGGCGAGCTGCGCGTCGAGGAAGGTCGGGTTCGGCCCCGACGGCTCGCCGCGCCGGCCGCGGATGACCGCGTCGGTCACGGAGGCCGGCGCCTTCACGACGAAGCGGAAATCGTCGGGCACCTGCTGCGCGTAGCGCAGGTAATCGGCGACCGACAGCGGGCCGTAGAACGACCGGTCGAGGCTCACGCTCTTCAGCAGCGGATGCGCGCCGTACGCTTCGAGCCCTTCGCGCGACAGCTTGGTCTGCGCGAAATCGCCGTCGTAGACGATGCCGTCCCAGCCGGGGAAGTACCACGACGACGTGCCGAGCCGAACGTTCGGCGGCAGGCCGGCCGCTGCGTCGGCCACCTCGGGTGCGATCGGCGCGGGCATCACGCCGCGTCGGCGCCGGGCTTTCTTCGGCGGCGCGTCCGGCGGGGACGGTTCGTCCCACAGCAGGCCGGAAGCGGCAGGCGGTGTTTCGTCGGAAGAATGGGAGCGGGCGCGCGGTGCCGGCTGCGCGTCGTCACGCGCGTCCGGCTTCACGTGTTCGTCGGTGCGGGCAGGCGGGCCGTCGCCCTCGGGCGACGCGCGTGCAGCGTCGGCCGGCACGCCGAACAGGTCGAATTGCCCGTCGGCGTGCGGCGCGTGCGCATCGTCGTGCTGCTGTCGTTCCGGCGGCCCCTTGCGCCGCGTCCTGCCGTCACCCATGCATGCCCAGCGTGAAGCGCCGCCTAGCGCGGCAGCGCGTGTTCGTACATATAGCGCCGCGACCACGGCAGCGTTTTCGCGCTGCGTCCGGCCTTGCGGCACACGATCTGGAAGATCGACACGTCGTCGTGCTCGAACGCATACGCGCAGCCGGCGAGATACACGCGCCAGATGCGGAATTTTTCGTCGTCGACGAGTTGTCGCGCCGCTTCTGCCTTCGCCTCGAAGTTTTCCGTCCAGATGTCGAGCGTGCGCGCATAGTGCCGTCGCAGGCTTTCGACGTCAATCGCTTCCAGGCCGCCGCGCTGCGCGGCTTCCAGCGCGAGGCTGATGTGCGGCAGCTCGCCGTCCGGGAACACGTAGCGGTCGATGAACTCGCCGCCGCCGAGCGCCGTCTCGCCGCTTTCCGCGTCGGTCGACGTGATCCCGTGGTTCATCGCGATGCCGTCGTCGACGAGCAGGTCATGAATCCGCGTGAAATAGAGCGGCAGGTTCTTGCGCCCGACGTGCTCGAACATCCCGACACTCGTGATGCGGTCGAACTGGCCGTCGATCTCGCGGTAGTCCTGCAGCCGGATCTCGATCCTGTCCTCCAGCCCGGCCGCCTTCACGCGCGCGGTCGCGAGGTCGAACTGGTTCTGCGACAGCGTGACGCCGAGGCACTGCGCGCCGAACTTCTGCGCGGCGCGCAGCACGAGCGCACCCCAGCCGCAGCCGATGTCGAGCAGGCGCTGGCCTGGCTCGAGCCGGATCTTCGTCAGGATGTGGTCGATCTTCTTGATCTGCGCGGTGGCGAGATCCTCGTCGCCGTTCTCGAAGTAGGCGCACGAGTACACCATGTTCTCGTCGAGCCACAGCTTGTAGAACTCGTTCGAGACGTCGTAGTGATACTGGATCGCCTTCTTGTCGGTGCTCTTCGAGTGATTGAAGTAACGCTTCACGCGCGCGAGCTTGCTCGCGCTCGTCACCGTGCTGCGCGCGAGCGAGTAGCCGATGTTGATGATGTCCGACAGCTTGCCTTCGATGTCGATCTTGCCCTTCACGTAGGCCTCGCCGAGATTGTCGAGGCTCGGTTCGAGCAAGAGCGGCAGCGCCGACGCGCTGTTCACCTTCAGCGTGACCTGCGGCGCGCTGAAGGTGCCGAAATCGAGTTGATCGCCGTTCCACAGCACGAGGCGTGCCGGTATGTTCGCTTTCGCCCGTACGTCGTCCGCCCACTGTGCCAGCTTCTTTTCCCAGAACATTTGGATTCTCCGTTTGTTCGTTGAATCGAATACAGCCAAGTATCTTGACCGGCGCCCGCCGCTTGCGCGGCGGGCGCCCGGATGCAACACGAGACACGACCGGCGTGCGCCGGCGCCGCGCTTACGGCGACAGGCGCGAGATCGACCAGCCCGACGAAGCGTTGGCGTCGCGCGTATAGAGCAGACGGTCGTGCAGCCGCGACGGGCGGCCCTGCCAGAACTCGATCGAGTCGGGCACGAGGCGGTAGCCGCCCCAGTGGGGCGGGCGCGGCGGGTTGTCGCCGTAGCGCTCGCTGACGGCCTTTTCCTGCGCTTCGAGCGTCGCGCGGCTGTCGATCACCGTGCTTTGCTCGGACGCCCATGCGCCGATGCGCGAGCCGAGCGGACGCGACGCGAAATAGCGGTCGCTTTCCTCGGCGCTGGTTTTCTCGATCCGGCCTTCGATGCGCACCTGGCGCTCGAGCTCGATCCAGTAGAACAGCAGCGCTGCCTGCGGATGCGCGGCGAGGTCGTGCCCCTTGCGGCTTTCGTAATTGGTGAAGAAGACGAACCCGCGTTCGTCGACGCCCTTGATGAGCACGATGCGTGCCGACGGCCGGCCGTCGGCGCCGACGGTCGCGAGCGTCATCGTGTTCGGCTCGGGCAGCTTGGCGGCAAGCGCCTCCTTGAACCAGCGATCGAACTGGGCGAAGGGGTCGTGGGCGACATCGGCTTCGTCGAGCGAAGCACGCGAATAATTGATGCGGAGATCGGCGAGAGTCGTCATGTTATGCAAACGCTTCAATCTGGAACCATTGTAGCCAACGCGCAAGAAACGTGCGTGCACAGTGGCGCGGGCGAGCGGGGAGTTCAGGCAAAATAGAGGGCTGCACGACTTACGATTTCCTTGCTGCCATGCCCGCCGCCGACACCGCCCCGCCCAGTTCTTCTGATCTTACCCCGACCCCGGAAATCCAGCTTGACGTGGATCGCGCGCGGCGTTTCGGCGGCGTCGCGCGGTTGTACGGCGCGCCGGCCGCCGCCGCGTTCGAGCGCGCGCACGTCGCGGTGATCGGGATCGGCGGCGTCGGGTCGTGGGTGGCCGAGGCGCTCGCACGCAACGCGGTCGGCACGCTCACGCTGATCGATCTCGACAACGTCGCGGAAAGCAATACGAACCGGCAGATCCACGCGCTCGACGGCAATTACGGCAAGCCGAAGGTGGACGCGATGGCCGAGCGGATCGCGCTGATCGATCCCGCGTGCCGCGTGAACCGGATCGAGGATTTCGTCGAGCCCGACAACTTCGACGCGCTGCTCGGCGGCGGTTTCGACTACGTGATCGACGCGATCGACAGCGTGCGCACGAAGGTCGCGCTGATCGCGTGGTGCGTCGCGAAGCGTCAGCCGCTCGTCGTGGTCGGCGGCGCGGGCGGCCAGCTCGACCCGACGCGCATCCGGATCGACGATCTCGCGCTGACGATCCAGGATCCGCTGCTGTCGAAGGTGCGCGCGCAGTTGCGCAAGCAGCACGGCTTTCCGCGCGGGCCGAAGGCGCGTTTCAAGGTCAGCGCCGTGTATTCGGACGAGCCGCTGATCTATCCGGAAGCGGCCGCCTGCGATCTCGAGGACGGTGCGGAGCCGTCCGCGGCCGCGCACGTCGCGGGGCTCAACTGTGCGGGATTCGGTTCGAGCGTGTGCGTGACAGCGAGCTTCGGCTTCGCGGCCGCCGCGCATGCGCTGCGTGCGATCGCGGCGCAGGCCGCCGGCTGAGCGCGCGACACGCGATCGCGCAGCCGGCGCGATGCCGCAGCGCGTGATGCGCGCCGCCGCATGCGATGCGGGGCCGTTACGCAGCCGGGCCGTTACGGCCCGGCCGGTCGTCCCTCAGTTGAGCGCCATGCTCAGCTTGCGCCGCCACCCGGCGACGAGGTCCGGGCGGTCGCCGGCCAGCTCGAATACCGAGATCATCGTGCGGCGGCCGAGATCATCGCCATACGCGCGGTCGCGCGTGACGATTTCCAGCAACTGCTCCAGCGCCCCTTCATACGCACGCCGCGCGATCAGGCTCTGCGCGAGATCGAAGCGCGCGTCGAGATCGGCCGGGTTGGCCGCGATGCGTGCTTCGAGTGCGTCGGTCGGCGGCAGGTCGGCCGTGGCTTCGAGGGCGTCGAAACGAGTCTTGATCGCCTGGTAGCGCGGGTCGCCGCCTTGCACGGTCTGCGGCGACAGGCGTTCCGTCTCGGCGCGCGCGGCGTCGACCTGGTTGCTCGCGAGCAGCAGTTCGATCAGGTCGAGGCGTGCGTCGTCGAAGCCGGGATTCAGCGCGAGCGCCGCCTCGAGGTGCGTGAGCGCGTCGTCGTGGCGCTCTTCGGCCATCGCGTATTGCGCGGCGCGCCGTTCGGCTTCCTCGGGGGCCGGCAGCAGCCGGTCGAGAAAGGCGCGCAGCTGGCCTTCGGGCAGCACGCCGACGAACTGGTCGACCGGGCGCCCGTCGGCGAACGCGATCACGTGCGGGATGCTGCGGGTCTGGAAGTGCGCGGCGAGTTCCTGGTTCTCGTCGACGTTGACCTTCACGAGCTTCCAGCGGCCTTCGTAGTCGCCTTCGAGTTTTTCCAGCAGCGGGCCGAGCGTCTTGCACGGGCCGCACCACGGCGCCCAGAAGTCGACCAGCACGGGGGCGTCCAGCGACGCCTCGATGACGTCTTTCTCGAATGTGGCAAGCGTGGTGTCCATGTCGTTCTCTTTCGTTCGAATGTCGTCAGGATGGGGGCGGAGCGCCCCTTTTTCAACGCGGCTTCGACTCGGGCAGCGGAATCCACTCGGTTTCGCCCGGCACCTTGCCCATTTCCTGGCGCGTCCATGCTTCTTTCGCGCGTTCGATCGCTTCGCGGCTGCTGGCGACGAAGTTCCATTCGATGAAGCGTTCGCCGTCGATCTTGTCGCCGCCGAGCAGCATCGCGCGCGCGCCGCTGCCGCTCGTCAGCGTGACTGCGGCACCGGGCGCGAGCACGGCCATCTGCTCGGCGGGCACCGGCGTGCCGTCGATCGCGAGCTCGCCGTCGACCACGTAGACCGCGCGCTCCTCGTGCGACGCGTCGAGTTCGAGGCGGCCGCCGGCAGCGAATTCGGCTGCGACATACAGCGTGCGCGAGAACGTCGTGACCGGCGAGCGCAGCCCGAACGCATCGCCGGCGATCACCGTCAGCGACACGCCGTCCTCGTTGCGCTTCGGCAGCGTGTCGGCCGGATGGTGCTCGAACGACGGCTCGGTCGTCTCGTGCGCGCGCGGCAGCGCGACCCAGGTCTGGATCCCGTGCACGGTGTGGCCGTTTTCGCGCTGCGCGTCGGGCGTGCGTTCGGAGTGGACGATCCCGCGGCCGGCCGTCATCCAGTTCACGTCGCCCGGCACGATCTCCTGCAGCGATCCGAGGCTGTCGCGGTGCAGGATCGCGCCGTCGAACAGGTAGGTGACGGTGGCGAGACCGATGTGCGGGTGCGGGCGCACGTCGAGCCCCGTGCCGGGCGGCAGCGTGGCGGGTCCCATGTGATCGAAGAAGATGAACGGGCCGACGAGGCGTGCGGCGAGTGCGGGCAGCGTGCGGCGCACCTGCAGGTTGCCGATGTCGCGCACGTGCGGCTTCAGCAGGGCTTTGATCGGGGCGGTCATGGCGGATCCTGTGGGGCGGCGGGGGAGATGCCGGTCATTGTACTGGCCGTCCGCCGCCGATTCCATTCGCGCCGCGCGGGTATCGGGCCGGGTGCCGAAACCCGGTAGACTGACCGGCTTCTCGGGAAAACGCCGGGCCGCCCCGGTATTTTCTGCCCCGCAGGCAGTCCCTTTTGGGGATCGCCTCCTCGGGCGCCTGGCGCGAAGCGACAGGGCTCGAGAGCACCTTGCACAACGATTCGACAATCGAGGAGACGCCGATGATGGCCCCGAAGGACTTGCTGCTTGCGCTGGTCGTGATCCTCGCGTGGGGCGTGAACTTCGTCGTGATCAAGGTCGGCCTGCACGGCATGCCGCCGATGCTGCTCGGCGCGCTGCGCTTCACGCTCGCGGCCGTGCCCGCCGTGTTCTTCGTGCGCCGGCCGCAGATTCCGTGGCGCCTGCTGGTGCTGTACGGCGCGACGATCCAGCTCGGCCAGTTCGTGTTCCTGTTCACCGGCATGTACGTCGGCATGCCGGCCGGCCTCGCGTCGCTCGTGCTGCAGTCGCAGGCGTTCTTCACGCTCGTGTTCGCGATGCTGTTCCTCGGCGAGCGGCTGCGCATGCAGAACCTGCTCGGGCTCGCGATCGCCGCGGGCGGGCTCGTCGTGATCGCGGCGCAGGGCGGCCGCGCAATGACGCTCGCGGGCTTCCTGCTGACGATCTGTTCGGCCGCGATGTGGGCGTTCGGCAACATCGTCACGAAGAAGGTCGGGAAAGCGAACCTCGTGTCGCTCGTCGTGTGGGCGAGCCTCGTGCCGCCCGTGCCGTTCTTCCTGCTGTCGCTGTGGTTCGAAGGGCCGCAGCGGATCGCGACCGCGCTCGCCGGGCTGAACGGGGCGTCGATCTTCGCGGTCGTCTATCTTGCGTTCGTCGCGACGCTGCTCGGCTACGGGCTCTGGAGCCGCCTGCTGTCGCGCTATCCGGCCGCGCAGGTCGCGCAATTCTCGCTGCTGGTACCGATCGTCGGCCTGGCTTCGTCGGCGCTGCTGCTCGACGAGCATCTGACGCGCGCGCAGCTGATCGGCACGGCGCTCGTGATGGGCGGCCTCGCGGTGAACGTGTTCGGCGGGAAACTGATGCGCCGCTTCGCGGCATCGTGACGCGCCGGCACGCACTGCGTGCCGGCGGCGGGGCGGGGTGGCCGAGTACGGCTGGGTACGGCCGTCGGGCCGTCAGGCCATCCGGCTCTTCGCGAGCGGCGGATTCGCGGCGAAATAACGCTTGATGCCGCGGAAGATCGCGTCGGCCATCTGGTCGCGATAGCTGTCGTCGTTCAGCCGGCTCTCCTCTTCCGGGTTGCTGATGAACGCGGTCTCGACGAGGATCGACGGAATGTCGGGGGCCTTCAGCACCGCGAACCCGGCCTGTTCGACCGAGCCCTTGTGCAGCTTGTTGATGCCGCCGACTTCCTTCAGCACGTAGTTGCCGTAGCGCAGCGAGTCGCGGATCTGCGCGGTCGTCGACATGTCGAACAGCGCGCGGTTCACCGCCGCATCCGCCGTCTTGATGTTGATGCCGCCGATCAGGTCGGACGAATTTTCCTTGTTCGCCATCCAGCGCGCCGCGGCGCTCGTCGCGCCGTGATCGGACAACGCGAACACCGACGAGCCGCGCGCGGACGGCGTCGTGAATGCGTCCGCATGGATCGACACGAAGAGATCCGCGCCCACGCGGCGCGCCTTCTGCACGCGCACGTTCAGCGGCACGAAGAAGTCGGCGTCGCGCGTCATCATCGCGCGCATGTTCGGCGCGGCGTCGATCTTCGCGCGCAGCTTCTTCGCGATGTCGAGCGCGATGTGCTTCTCGTACGTGCCGCCGCCGCCGATCGCGCCCGGATCCTCGCCGCCGTGGCCCGGATCGATCGCCACCGTCAGCAGGCGCACGGTGCCGCCCTTGCCGGATTTCGGTGCGGTGAACTTGTAGGTGTCGCCGTCGTCGTCGCTGTCGTCGCGGCGCGCGATGACCGGCGGCGGCTTGACGGCCGGCTTCGCGGGCGTCGAGGGCGTGCCGGCGGCGGGCGGCGTGTGCGGCGTGGCCGGCGTGTTCTGCGCGAAGCGCTGGAAGAACGCATCGCTGTTGTCGCCCGCGGCGGGCGGCGGGGTGCCCGGGCCGGCCAGCGTGGACGGCGGTTGCATCTGCTGCGCGCGCGCGGTGTCGTTGAGCGCCTGTTCCTTGCGTTCCGTCTGCGCGATCAGGTCGGACAGCGGATCGGGCGCGACGGCCGGATACAGGTCGAACACGAGCCGGTACTTGTACGCGCCGACCGGCGGCAGCGTGAACACCTGCGGCTTCACCGAACCTTTCAGGTCGAACACCATCCGCACGACGTGCGGCTGATACTGGCCGACGCGCACCGACTGGATCTGCGGATCGTTCGGCGCGATCTTCGACACGAGATCGCGCAGCGCCTGGTCGAGATCGAGGCCGCTCAGGTCGACGACGAGGCGGTCGGGACCCTGCAGCAGCTGTTGGGTATTCTGCAGCGGCTGGTCGGATTCGATCGTGACGCGCGTGTAATCGCGTGCGGGCCACACGCGCACGCCGAGCACCGACGACGCGTGCGCGAGCCGCGGCGCGACGAGACCGAGCACCAGCGTCGACGCGCCCGCGCGCAGGATCTGGCGACGCCGCCAGTTGTGCGTCGCGGTGGCCGCCGATTCGATCGAGCGGAACGGTTTGATCAACATCTTTCGAGACATGCCTTTCCTGAAGCGCTGTACGCCCGGACGATGAGGACGCGGCCGTCGCCATCCACGTCGAGCGAGAAAACCAGATCGGGTACGCCGAGCAGCGTGCCCGCCTGTTGTGGCCATTCGACGAGGCAGATCGCGCTGGAATTGAAATATTCGCGAAAGCCTGCGTCGGACCATTCGGCCGGATCGTTGAAACGATACAGATCGAAGTGATAGACCTCGAGTTCCCCATCCTCGCGTTCGAGTGCGTACGGCTCGACGAGCGTATAGGTCGGGCTGCGCACGCGCCCCGTGTGGCCGAGGCCGCGCAGGATGGCGCGCACGAGGGACGTCTTGCCCGCGCCGAGGTCGCCGACCAGCTGGATCTGCAGCCCGTCGAACGCATGCGCGCGGGCGAGTTCGGTGCGCGCCGCGTCGAGCGCGTGCGCGAAGCGGGTGCCGAAGGCCTCGGTCGCCGCTTCGTCGGCGAGCGCGATCACGCGCTCCGCGAGCAGGGCGGGCAGCATGGCGTCGTGAGGCGGTTGGCTGGGCGTGGCTGGCATTCTCGTAAAATAGTGCGATGAACCGATTACCGGAACTCGCCGCATCCGACAGGCCTTCGACTCGTGCCGAAGGCGCGGCACCGTGCGCGCTCGACGATGCGGCGTTGACTGCGCTCGCCGCGCGCATCAGGGCGTGGGGGCGCGAATTGGGTTTCGGGGCGATCGGCATCAGCGATACCGATCTCTCGGATGCCGAAGCAGGCCTCGCCGCCTGGCTGGAAGCCGGATACCACGGCGAAATGGATTATATGGCGAAACATGGGATGAAACGCGCGCGCCCGGCCGAACTTGTGGCCGGTACGCGACGCGTGATCTCCGCGCGGCTCGCCTATCTGCCGGCTCAAACACTCGTTGACGATGCGCCCGGCGCACTCGTGCCGCACGACTGGCGCGTGCGCGAACGGGCCCGGCTCGACGATCCGCAGGCGGCCGTCGTGTCGATCTATGCGCGCGGCCGCGACTATCACAAGGTGCTGCGCAACCGACTGCAGACGCTCGCCGAGCGCATCGAGCGTGAGATCGGCGCGTTCGGCTACCGCGTGTTCACCGATTCGGCGCCCGTGCTCGAGGTCGAGCTTGCGCAGAAGGCCGGCGTCGGCTGGCGCGGCAAGCACACGCTGCTGCTGCAGCGCGATGCGGGTTCGCTGTTCTTCCTCGGCGAGATCTACGTCGACGTTCCGCTGCCGACCGACGCGCACACGTCGCCCGACACCGCGCCCGAGACGCCCGGTGCCCACTGCGGCAGTTGCACGCGCTGCATCGACGCATGCCCGACCGGCGCGATCGTCGAGCCGTACCGCGTCGACGCGCGCCGCTGCATCTCGTACCTGACGATCGAACTGAAAGGCAGCATCCCCGAGCCGCTGCGGCCGATGATCGGCAATCGCGTGTACGGCTGCGACGATTGCCAGCTCGTGTGCCCGTGGAACAAGTTCGCGCAGGCCGCGCCCGTCGCCGATTTCGACGTGCGGCACGGCCTCGACCGCGCGACGCTCGTCGAGCTGTTCGCGTGGGATGCGGACACGTTCGATACGCGGATGCAGGGCAGTGCGATCCGGCGCATCGGCTACGAAAGCTGGCTGCGCAATCTCGCGGTCGGCCTCGGCAACGCGCTGCGCGCGGGTGAGGACCGGCTCGCGCCGCAGGCGCGCGAGGCGATCGTCGACGCGTTGCGCGCGCGGGCCGACGATCCGTCGCCGGTCGTGCGCGAGCATGTCGAATGGGCACTGCGTGCCGCGTGAAGGCGGCGTAAAGTGTCGTCGGCGCGCGGTGCTGCCGCGCGCATCCATCGGTCAGGAGAGGGCCATGTTCAATGCAGTCATCGACGCACCGTTCGGCAAGGTCGGCATCCGCACGGATGCCGCGGTGGTGCGCGAGATCGTCTATCTGCCCGAATCGGTGAAGCCGGTCGATCCGGATACGCCGCTCGCGAAGCGCGCGGTCAAGCAGATCGAACGTTACTTCGCGCGCGCGTCGGCGCGCTTCGACCTGCCGCTCGCCGAGGTCGGCAGCGCGTTCCAGCACCGCGTGTGGGACGTGATCAGCGATATCCCGCCCGGCACGGTGCTGACCTACGGCCAGGTCGCGAAGCGGATCGGCAGCGCGCCGCGCGCGGTCGGCCAGGCGTGCGGCGCGAACTACTTCCCGCTCGTGATCCCGTGCCATCGCGTCGTCGCGGCGGGCGGCCTCGGCGGTTTCGCGAACCACGACGACAACGGGTATTACCAGAAAGTGAAGCGCTGGCTGCTGGCGCACGAGGGCGTGCCGTACTGATGAGTGAATCGCTGATTTCCCCCGAAGCCGACGGCGATGCCGCCGCGGCATCCCCCGCGCTGCTCGCGAGCCGCGCATCGATCGACGTGTTTTGCGATGCGCTGTGGCTCGAGCACGGGCTCGCACGCAACACGCTCGATGCTTACCGGCGCGATCTGGTGCTGTTTTCCCAATGGCTGGCCGCGACCCACGACACGTCGCTCGATTCGGTCGACGAGGCGATGGTGACGGGCTACATCGCCGCGCGCAGCGACGGCAAGGCGACGTCGTCGAACCGGCGGTTGTCCGTGTTCCGGCGCTATTACGGCTGGGCCGTGCGCGAGCATCGCGCGAGCGCCGACCCGACGCTGCGGATCTCGTCCGCGAAACAGGCGGCCCGGTTCCCGTCGACGTTGTCGGAGGCGCAGGTCGAGGCGCTGCTCGGCGCGCCCGATATCGGCACGCCGCTCGGCCTGCGCGATCGCACGATGCTCGAGCTGATGTATGCGAGCGGATTGCGCGTGAGCGAACTCGTGACGCTGAAGACCGTCGAGGTCGGGCTCAACGAGGGCGTCGTGCGTGTGATGGGCAAGGGTTCGAAGGAGCGGCTCGTGCCGTTCGGCGAAGTCGCGCACGGCTGGATCGAGCGCTATCTGCGCGATGCGCGGCCGGCACTGCTCGGCGCGCGCGCGGCCGACGCGCTGTTCGTGACCGCACGCGGCGACGGGATGACGCGCCAGCAGTTCTGGAACATCATCAAGCGTCACGCGCTGCACGCGGACGTGCGCGCCCACCTGTCGCCGCACACGCTGCGGCACGCGTTCGCGACGCACCTGCTGAACCATGGCGCCGACCTGCGCGTCGTGCAACTGCTGCTCGGTCACAGCGACATCTCGACCACGCAGATCTATACCCACGTCGCGCGCGAGCGGTTGAAGACGCTGCACGCGCAACACCATCCGCGCGGTTAGCGCACGTTTCGCTGCGCAGGCTCCGGTGCGCGCACCGGCCCGCCTGCTTCAGACCAGCTCGCGCAGCTTGTGCTTCAGCACCTTGCCCGTCGATGCGGCCGGCAGCGCGTCGAGGACGCGGATATGCGCGGGGCGCTTGTAAGGCGCGAGCCGCTCCGCACACCATGCGTGCAGCGCCGCTTCGTCGGCGGTCGCGCCGGGCACCCGTTCGACGAACGCGAGCACTTCCTCGTTGCCTTCGACCGCACGGCCGATGACGGCCGCCTGCACGACGTCAGGGTGCGCGTTCAGCACCTGCTCGACTTCGACCGGATAGACGTTGAAGCCCGAACGGATGATCAGTTCCTTGCTGCGACCCGCGATCGTCACAGCGCCGTCCGCTTCCTGCCGTGCGAGATCGCCGGTGCTCAGCCAGCCGTCCGGCGACACGGCCGCGCGGGTGGCGTCCGCGTTGCGGTAGTAGCCGAGCATCACGTTCGGCCCGCGTACGCGAATCTCGCCGACTTCACCGGGCGCCACGTCGGTGCCGTCCGGTGCGACGATCCGCATCTCCACACCGGGAATCGGCACGCCGACCGAGCTGTCGGTGCGCGGCGCGTCGAGCGGTGTCTGCGTGATCGTCGGGCTGCTTTCGGTCATTCCGTAGCCGTTGTGCAGCGGCACGCCATACAGGCGTTCGACGCGTGCCTTCAGGTTCGTGTCGAGCGGCGAGCCGCCCGAATACGCGAAGCGCAGGCGCGGTGCGTGCCATGCGTGGCCGTGCGTGTGCAGGTGTTCGAGCAGCTTCGCGTGCATCGCGGGCACGCCCTGGAAGATCGTGACGCCTTCGTCGGCGAGCGCGACGCGCACGGCTTCCGGCGAGAAGCGCGGCGCAAGCCGCAGCGTCGCGCCCGCGTACAGGCTGCCGAGGCAGACCGACGCGAGCCCGTACACGTGCGACACGGGCAGCACCGTGTAGACGACGTCGTCGGGCGACACGCGGCGCAGCGCGCTCGACGTCGCCGCGATGAACAGCAGGTTGCGATGCGACAGCATCACGCCTTTCGGCGTGCCGGTCGTGCCGGTCGTGTAGATCAGTGCCGCGCATTGCGCGGCGCCGTCGGCGGCAACCGGCTCGCCCGGCGCGCTGGCGTCGACGCGATACGACCATGCGCCGATGTCGACCGGCAGTGCGCCGGCAGGTGTCGCGCCGTGCCGCGCGGCATGCGTGCGCGCGTCGGGCGATACGTCGGTGGTGAACGCGATCAGCTTCGGGCGCGCGTGCGCGGCGATCGCGTCGAGTTCGCCGGCCGACAATCGCGCGTTCGACACGAGCGCCCACGCGTCGAGGCGGGCGACCGCGAACAGCAGCACGATCTGCGCGACGCAGTTTTCGGCGACGATCATCACGCGGTCGCCGCCTTGCACGCCGAGGCCGGCGAGCAGTGCGGCCGCCGCATCGACGGCTTGCGACAGATCGCCGTACGACAGCCGGCGTGCGTCCTCGATCAGCGCCGGATGCCCGGGTGCCTGCGCGGCCCGGCGTGCGGGCACGTCGGCGATGCGGCGCGGCAGCGCGGCGAGCAGTGCATCGACGTCGAGCGGCTCGGAAGAACGGAGGGGCGAGGACATGGCGTCTCCAGAAAAGGGGCGGGCGGCGGCCGACGAGGTTGGCGAACGATCGTGCCACGACGGCGCGTGCGCCACAATCGGCCATTCGGGCAATAGCGCTTCGCGATGTCCGCAATGATGATGGACGGAATCGCTGCGGCGGCGCAGCAGGCCGCCCGGCGGAAAACGGGCCGCGAGTATACCGCCGGCGCGGGTGTGAGGGCTCAAGGGCTCAAGGGCTCAAGGGCTCAAGGGCTCAAGGGCTCAAGGGCTCAAGGGCGCGATTGCGCGCCAGCCGGTCGTTCACCATTAAAATGCCGCCATGAGCAAATCCAGACACGTGTCCGAAACCCCTGCCACCCAGCTGTTGCGCCGCCACGGCGTGGCGTTCGGCGAGCATCCGTACGACTACGTCGAGCACGGCGGCACCGGCGAATCGGCGCGCCAGCTCGGCGTCGACGAGCACAGCGTCGTGAAGACGCTCGTGATGGAAGACGAGCATGCGAAGCCGCTGATCGTGCTGATGCACGGCGACCGCACGGTATCGACGAAGAACCTCGCACGGCAGATCGGCGCGAAGCGCGTCGAACCGTGCAAGCCCGAGGTCGCGAACCGCCATTCGGGCTATCTCGTCGGCGGCACGTCGCCGTTCGGCACGCGCAAGACGATGCCCGTCTACGTCGAGGAGACGATCCTCGAACTGCCGACGATCTACCTGAACGGCGGCCGCCGCGGCTACCTCGTCAGTCTCGCGCCGGCCGTGCTCACGTCGCTGCTCGGCGCGCAGCCCGTACAGTGCGCCAGTGTCGACTGAGGGTTTCACCTTCGTGGCACGCCGCGCCCGTTCGGTAGAATGGGCGCCGTTTCGGCTTGCGGGCTTGCCGCGCAGCCGTCCCTTTACCGATACGTTGAAAGAAGAGTCCACCGCATGCAGATCCTGCTCGCCGCCCTCGTTGCCTACCTGATCGGTTCGGTGTCGTTCGCCGTCGTCGTCAGCGGCGCGATGGGCCTGGCCGACCCGCGTTCGTACGGGTCGAAGAATCCCGGCGCGACCAACGTGCTGCGCAGCGGCAACAAGAAGGCCGCGATCCTGACGCTCGTCGGCGATGCGTTCAAGGGCTGGATTGCCGTCTGGCTCGCCCGCCACTTCGGCCTGCCCGACGTCGCGGTCGCATGGGTCGCGATCGCCGTGTTCCTCGGTCACCTGTATCCGGTGTTCTTCCGCTTCCAGGGCGGCAAGGGCGTCGCGACCGCGGCTGGCGTGCTGCTCGCCGTGCACCCGGTGCTCGGACTCGCGACCGCGCTCACCTGGCTGATCGTCGCGTTCTTCTTCCGCTATTCGTCGCTCGCGGCGCTGGTGGCGGCCGTGTTCGCGCCGGTGTTCGACGTGTTCCTGTTCGGCACGCGCCACAACCCGGTCGCATGGGCCGTGCTCGCGATGAGCGTGCTGCTCGTGTGGCGTCACCGCGGCAACATTTCGAAGTTGCTGGCGGGGCAGGAGAGCCGGATCGGTGACAAGAAGAAGGCGGCCGCGGACGGCGGCGCGCAGGACGGCGGCAAGGCCTGAGAAAGCGGCGCTTGCCGCACGCCGGGCGCGCCGCGTGTGCGGGGCCCGGCAGGATGACGTGACGGATCGTCGGGCGATCAGTCGCGGAAGTTGTTGAAGTCGAGCGGCGTGTCGGTCACGTCCTTGCGCAGCATCGCGATCGTGCTCTGCAGGTCGTCGCGCTTCGTGCCCGACACGCGCACCGCGTCGCCCTGGATGCTCGCCTGCACCTTGATCTTGCTGTCCTTCACGAGCCGCACGATCTTCTTCGCGAGATCGCCGGTCACGCCCTTCTTCACGGTGACGATCTGCTTGACCTTGTCGCCGCCGATCTTCTCGACCTTGCCGTAGTCGAGGAAGCGCACGTCGACGTTGCGCTTGGCCAGCTTGCCGATCAGCACGTCCTTGACCTGGCCGAGTTTGAAATCGTCATCGGCGAACAGCGTCAGCTCGCGCTCCTTCTGCTCGACGCGTGCGTCGGAGCCCTTGAAGTCGAAGCGCGTCGAAATTTCCTTGTTCGACTGCTCGATGGCGTTCTTCACTTCGATCATGTTCGCTTCGGAAACGACGTCGAACGATGGCATGGCATTCCTCCCTTGAGATGCGGATGCCCGGCTCGCGCGCGGGCACTCGCTATAATTGCGGACTGTTTGCCATTTTACCGATGCCCCTCCGTTTGCCCAAGGCCGGCCATGCGCCGACCGGGCGGACGTGACCGCGAATGCCGATGCCTCCTGACGATTCCGCCCTGTCGCTGCTTCCCGACCATCCGCTCGCCGCGCACAACACGTTCGGCATTGCCGCGACCGCGCGCCTTGCCGCGCGCGTCACGCATGCGTCGCAATTCGAGGCGCTCCATCGCGACCCGCGCGTCGCGAACCTGCCGCGGCTCGTGCTCGGCGGTGGCAGCAACGTCGTGTTCACGCGCGATTTCGACGGTATCGTGCTGCTCGACGAAATCAAGGGCCGCCGCGTCGTGCGCGAGGACGACGATGCGTGGTACGTCGAGGCCGGCGGCGGCGAGAACTGGCACGCATTCGTCGCATGGACGCTCGAGCACGGGATGCCCGGCCTCGAGAACCTCGCGCTGATTCCGGGTACGGTCGGTGCCGCGCCGATCCAGAACATCGGCGCATACGGTCTCGAGATGAAGGTGTATTTCGACTCGCTGGTCGCGGTCGAGCTGGCGACCGGGCGCAGCGAGCGCTTCGACGCCGCGCGCTGCGCGTTCGGCTATCGCGACAGTTTCTTCAAGCGGGAAGGGGCTGGCCGGTTCGCGATCGTGTCGGTGACGTTCCGGCTGCCGAAGCAATGGGCGCCGCGGCTCGGCTACGCGGACGTCACGCGCGAACTCGACGCCCGTGGCATCGCACCCGATGCGGCCGCGCCGCGTGATGTGTTCGACGCCGTCGTCGCGATCCGCCGCGCGAAGCTGCCCGATCCGCTCGTCCTCGGCAACGCGGGCAGTTTCTTCAAGAATCCGGTGATCGATGCGGCGCAATTCGATGCGCTGCGCGCCCGCACGCCCGAGATCGTGTCGTATCCGCAGCCGGATGGCCAGGTCAAGCTCGCGGCCGGCTGGCTGATCGACCGCTGCGGCTGGAAGGGGCGCGTGCTGGGTGCGGCGGCCGTGCACGACCGCCAGGCGCTCGTGCTCGTCAATCGCGGCGGCGCGACGGGCGCCGACGTGCTCGCGCTGGCGCGGGCGATCCAGGCCGACGTGCGCGCGCATTTCGGCGTCGAGCTCGAGCCCGAACCCGTCTGCCTGTAAGCGGGGTTTCGCACCGCTTTTCGCGGGCCACAACAAAAAGCGCCGATCGACGATCGGCGCTTTTTACATGGGTTGCCGGGTGCCGGCGCGTCAGTGCTTGAGGCGGCCGAGCAGCAGGAACTCCATCAGTGCCTTCTGCACGTGCAGGCGGTTTTCCGCTTCATCCCATACGACGCTCTGCGGGCCGTCGATCACGCCGGCCGTCACTTCCTCGCCGCGGTGCGCGGGCAGGCAGTGCATGAAGAGGGCGTCCGGGTTCGCGTGGCCCATCATCTCCTCGTCGACGCACCAGTCGGCGAATGCCTGCTTGCGGGCCTCGTTCTCGGCCTCGAAGCCCATGCTCGTCCACACGTCGGTGGTGACGAGATCGGCGCCCTTGCACGCTTCGTTCGGATCGTCGAACACTTCGTAGAACGGCGCGCTGTCGGGCGACACGAGCTTCATGTCGAGCGCGTAGCCGGGCGGCGTGGACAGGCGCAGCTTGAAGCCGAGGATCTGCGCGGCTTCGATCCACGTGTAGAGCATGTTGTTCGCGTCGCCGACCCACGCGACGGTCTTGCCGGCGATCGGGCCGCGGTGCTCGTAGTACGTGAAGATGTCGGCGAGTACCTGGCACGGGTGGTATTCGTTCGTCAGGCCGTTGATCACCGGCACGCGGGAGTTGTCCGCGAAGCGCTGGATGATCTCCTGCTCGAACGTGCGGATCATGATGATGTCGACCATCCGCGAGATCACCTGCGCGGAATCCTCGACGGGTTCGCCGCGACCGAGCTGCGTGTCGCGCGTGCTCATGAAGACGGCGTGGCCGCCGAGCTGGAAGATCCCGGCTTCGAACGACAGGCGCGTGCGCGTCGAGTTCTTCTCGAAGATCATCGCGAGCGTGCGGTCGTGCAGCGGGTGATAGGTCTCGTAGTTCTTGAACTTGCGCTTCAGGATACCCGTGCGTTCGAGCACGTACTCGTAGTCTTCCAGCGAGAAATCCTTGAACTGCAGGTAGTGACGAATGGTTTTGGCGGTCATGAAGCGAAATGCGGCGGGTTGCACCCGGCAGCAAGGCCGGACGGCGCCGCCGTCGGGTGTGGATAACTCAAAGCAGCATAAAGGATTTTCTGTGCTTTGACGAGCCGGGGAGAGAAGCGGGGCGCGATCGCCGTGCACTGCGGGCGGCGCAGGAGGAGGGGTGTCGGGACGACGCGCGATGGCGCGCTGCGGTATAATCCAAAAGTTTTCTCCAGCCCGGCAGGCAAGCCTCTTCGCGCTCTGCCGGACACAAGCCGTGCGCTGCACAAATCCGGTGCAGTCCGCCGGCGGCGCACGTCGACGTCTCGTTTTCGGGATATCGGAATGCTTGTGCCGCCGTCCGTTTCAGCTTTGTGTTCGCGTATCCAGGCGCCGTTGCCTGGACATCGCCGGGCCGTCACTTGGGTAACCACATGGCTGAAACCCCTCCGACCGAATTCTTCATCCAGGGCATCACGAAAGACGGGAAAAAGTTTCGCCCGAGCGACTGGTCGGAACGTCTGGCCGGTGTGATGGCCTGCTTCGGGCCGGGGGCGAGCGGGCCGAACGCGCGCCTCAAGTATTCGCTCTACGTGCGTCCGACGATGCTCGGCGACCTCAAATGTGTGATCCTCGATTCCCGGCTGCGCGACGTCGAGCCGATGGCGTTCGATTTCGTGCTGAATTTCGCGAAGGACAACAATCTCGTCGTCACCGAGGCGTGCGAACTGCCGGACTACGACGCGAAGAAGTGATGCCGGCACGGGCGAGGGCGCATGCGGCGCCCACCCTGGCGCCCACCTTGGCACATGTCGCCGGCCCGCAGGATGTGCGCCGGCGACAGGCGACAAAAAAGCCCGCCTAGGCGGGCTTTTTTGCGATCGCAGGAAACAGGAACGCCCGCGTGAGCGGGCGCACCGGAGTTACGCTGCTGCCTGCAGACCCTTGACGGCCGCGGCGAGGCGGCTCTTGCTGCGAGCGGCCTTGTTCTTGTGAACGATCTTCTTGTCGGCGATCGTGTCGATCGTCTTCACGGCAGCCTTGAACAGCTCGGCAGCCTTTGCCTGGTCGCCGGCTTCAACAGCCTTGCGAACCGACTTGATCGCGGTACGGAATTTCGAGCGCAGCGCCGAGTTGTGCGAGTTTGCCTTCGCGGCCTGGCGGGCGCGCTTGCGTGCTTGTGCGGAGTTAGCCATGACGGTTCCTTATCCTGTCCTGTTTCCAGAGCTTGGAGCCTGACGGCCAAGCGCTGCTTTTTGATCCGTCCCCTGAGAACGATTGCCCAGGGGCGCATAAAAAAACGGTGATTTTAACCGAGGCCGGGACATGAAAACGGCAGTTGCCGTGCATGTACGAGCCCAGAAACCGGCGATTATAGCAACAAAATCAAGCGAGTGGCAAGTTGAACGTGACAACCGTCGGGCGGGGCATCGGTGGCGTGCGCGCTTTTCGGCATCGGCCGCTGGCCGGGCCACGCAACGTCCGTATAATAAGCGCCCCATGAATCTATTCCGAGCCCTGCTGACGGTCAGCGGCTTCACGCTGCTGTCGCGCGTGACCGGACTGGCCCGCGAGACGCTGATCGCCCGTGCGTTCGGCGCCAGTCAATACACCGACGCGTTCTACGTCGCCTTCCGTATCCCGAACCTGCTGCGCCGCCTGTCCGCCGAAGGCGCGTTCTCGCAGGCGTTCGTGCCGATCCTCGCCGAGTTCAAGAACCAGCAGGGGCACGATGCGACGAAAGCGCTCGTCGACGCGATGTCGACGGTGCTGGCGTGGGCGCTTGCCGTGCTGTCGGTCTTCGGGATCGCCGGTGCATCGTGGGTCGTATTCGCGGTCGCATCCGGCCTGCACACCGACGGGCAGGCGTTCCCGCTCGCGGTCACGATGACGCGGATCATGTTCCCGTACATCGTGTTCATCTCGCTGACGACGCTCGCATCCGGCGTGCTGAACACGTACAAGAGCTTCTCGCTGCCCGCGTTCGCGCCGGTGCTGCTCAACGTCGCGTTCATCGCCGCGGCCGTGTTCGTCGCGCCGCACCTGAAGGTGCCGGTGTTCGCGCTTGCATGGGCCGTCATCGTCGGCGGCGTGCTGCAGTTCCTCGTGCAGCTGCCGGGCCTGAAGAAGATCGACATGGTGCCGCTGATCGGCCTCAACCCGCTGCGCGCGCTGCGCCACCCGGGCGTGAAGCGCGTGCTCGCGAAGATGGTGCCCGCGACGTTCGCGGTGTCGGTCGCGCAACTGTCGCTGATCATCAACACCAACATCGCGTCGCGGCTCGGGCAGGGCGCCGTGTCGTGGATCAACTACGCCGACCGCCTGATGGAATTCCCGACGGCGCTGCTCGGCGTCGCGCTCGGCACGATCCTGCTGCCGAGCCTGTCGAAGGCTCACGTCGACGCCGATTCGCACGAGTATTCGGCGCTGCTCGACTGGGGGCTGCGCGTCACGTTCCTGCTCGCGGCACCGAGCGCGCTCGCGCTGTTCTTCTTCGCGACGCCGCTCACGGCGACCCTCTTCAACTACGGCAAGTTCGACGCGCATACCGTCACGATGGTCGCGCGCGCGCTCGCGACCTACGGGATCGGCCTCGTCGGCATCATCCTGATCAAGATCCTCGCGCCGGGCTTCTATGCGAAGCAGGACATCAAGACGCCCGTCAAGATCGCGATCGGCGTGCTGATCGTCACGCAGATCTCGAACTACGTGTTCGTGCCGCTGATCGGCCACGCGGGCCTGACGCTGAGCATCGGCGTCGGCGCGTGCCTGAATTCGCTGCTGCTGTTCCTCGGGCTGCGCAAGCGCGGCATCTACCAGCCGTCGCCGGGCTGGCTGCGCTTCTTCGTGCAGCTGATCGGCGCGGCGCTCGTGCTCGCGGGCCTGATGCACTGGCTGTCGATCAGCTTCGACTGGACCGGGATGCGCACGCAGCCGCTCGATCGCATCGCGCTGATGGCCGCGTGCCTCGTGCTGTTCGCTGCACTATATTTCGGTATGTTGTGGGTGATGGGCTTCAAATACGCTTATTTCAGAAGGCGCGCCAAGTGACGACCGCAATGACCCGCGTCCTCGACTACTTCAGCACGCTCGTGGCAGACGACGACAGCCTGCCCGTCACGGAAGCGGCGCTGTCGCTGGCACAGGACGCCTATCCCGACCTCGACCTGCAGGGCACGCTGGCCGAACTCGACATGCTGGCGGCGCGGCTGCGCCGGCGGCTCGCCGACGACACGGACCTGAAGGGCCGCGTCGCCGCGCTGAACGACTTCTTCTTCCGCGAGCTCGGCTTCGCGTGCAATCACAACGATTACTACGACCCCGATAACAGCCACCTGAACGCCGTGCTGAAGCGGCGGCGCGGGATTCCGATCTCGCTGTCGGTGCTGTACCTGGAGCTCGCCGAGCAGATCGGCGTGCCGGCGCGCGGCGTATCGTTCCCCGGCCATTTCCTGCTGCGCGTCACGCTGCCGGACGGCGACCTGATCATCGACCCGGCCAACGGCCATTCGCTGTCCGAAGCCGAGATGGTCGAGATGCTCGAGCCGTACGTCGCGCGTGCGGCCGGTGCGGTCGACAGCGCGTTGCGCGCACTGCTGCAGCCGGCGACGAGCCGCGAGATCATCGCGCGGATGCTGCGCAACCTGAAGACGATCTATCTTCAGACGGAGCGCTGGCAACGGCTGCTCGCGGTGCAGCAGCGGCTCGTGATCCTGCTGCCCGAGCATCTCGACGAAGTCCGCGACCGCGGTTTCGCGTATGCGCGGCTCGACTACCTGCGCCCCGCACTCGAGGATCTCGAGCAGTATCTCGGCGAGCGGCCGGACGCGGACGACGCGACCGTCGTCGAATCGCAAGTGACCGAGTTGCGGCAGCGGATGCAGCGCGACGGCGAGGACTGAGCCGCCGCCGTGCTGCCTGCCGGAACCGTGAATGACACAACGCCCGCGATGCGGGCGTTTTTTTGCGTGCTTATTTCGGCTGCATCCGGATCGCGCCGTCGAGGCGGATCACTTCGCCGTTGAGCATCGGATTCTCGACGATCTGGCGCACCAGCAGCGCGTATTCGGCCGGTTTGCCGAGCCGCGGCGGGAACGGCACCATCGCGCCGAGCGCGTCCTGGACGTCCTGCGGCATGCCGAGCAGCATCGGCGTCTCGAACAGGCCGGGCGCGATCGTCATCACGCGGATGCCGTTGCGCGACAGGTCGCGCGCGATCGGCAGCGTCATGCCCGCGACGCCCGCTTTCGACGCCGCGTACGCGGCCTGGCCGATCTGCCCGTCGAATGCGGCGACCGACGCGGTGCTGACGATCACGCCGCGCTCGCCCTCCGCGGTCGGCGCGGTGGCGGCCATCGCGGCGGCCGCGAGCCGGATCATGTTGAACGTGCCGACGAGGTTCACGTTGATCGTCTTCGCGAACACGTCGAGCGGATGCGCGCCGTCCTTGCCGACGGTCTTCGCGGCGGGCGCGATGCCGGCGCAGTTCACGAGGCCGCGCAGCGTGCCTGCGCGCGTCGCTGCGTCGACGGCCGCCTGCGCGTCGGTCTCGCTCGACACGTCGCAGTGCACGAAGATGCCGCCCAGCTCGGTCGCGAGTGCGGTGCCTGCCGTGTCGTTCAGGTCGGCGAGCACGACCGTGCCGCCTGCTTGCGCGAGCATCCGCGCCGTGCCGGCACCGAGGCCGGATGCGCCGCCCGTGATCAGAAATACGTTGCCGCGAATGTCCATGACTGTCTCCGTGTCGACCGCCCTTGGCGCTTCAGCGCTTAGGGCGGTCCCATGCAAGGCGGTCGACCGCCGTCCGCGCTTCAGCACAAGTTACGCTTCCGGGGGCAATGCGATTGTCTGATTCTTGCCCCGTGATCGGTTGAAATGCCGGCGCACCGGTAACACAGACGCCCGCACCCGCCGATTGTACGGGGCACCCTCACGCGGCGGCGATACCAGAACCGTCGTGCGAATTCCGCCCGGGCAAAAAAAAGCCGCCCGGGGAGGGCGGCTTGCGGGTGCGCGACGCGCTGCTTACTTCAGTGCGTCAAACGCGCGCTCGCGGATTTCCTCGACGGCGCCGAGGCCCGAGATCTTGCGATACTGCGGCGCCTTCAGGCCGTTTTCCTCGCCGCGCTGCGCCCAGTCGCCGTAGTACGTGATCAGCGGCTTGGTCTGCGCTTCGTACACTTCGAGACGCTTCTTGACGGTTTCTTCCTTGTCGTCGTCGCGCTGGATCAGCGGCTCGCCCGTCACGTCGTCATGGCCTTCGACCTTCGGCGGGTTGAACTTGACGTGGTACGTGCGGCCCGATGCCGGGTGCGTGCGGCGGCCGCTCATGCGCTCGATGATTTCCGAGAACGGTACATCGATCTCGAGCACGTAGTCGATCGCGACGCCCGCTTCCTTCATCGCGTCAGCCTGCGCGATCGTGCGCGGGAAGCCGTCGAACAGATAGCCGTTCGCGCAGTCGGCTTCCTTCAGGCGCTCCTTGACGAGGCCGATGATCAGCGCATCCGGAACGAGCTTGCCGGCGTCCATGTAGCCCTTCGCCTCGACGCCGAGCGGCGTGCCGGCCTTCACGGCCGCGCGCAGCATGTCGCCCGTCGAGATTTGCGGGATGCCGAACTTTTCCTTGATGAAGTTTGCCTGGGTGCCCTTTCCCGCGCCGGGCGCGCCCAACAGGATCAAACGCATGGTGATATCTCCAGTATGTAGATTCGTGTGGCGAGACGCAAAAAGCGCCGCGACGGTGGGCGCGGCGCTTGCCTGGCGCGCGGCGGACCGGTCTGATGCGGCGCGTCGGGTTGAGCGACGCGCGGCTGCCGGCAGGGCCGCGGGCGGGGTCAAGCGAGGACGCGCTGGTCGCGGACGGCTCGCACAATCGCCTGATTATGCCACGGGTTATTTTGGTCCCGGCTGAAAAAGGGCCTGCACGCGTGCGAGATCGGTCGGCGTGTCGATGCCGGCTTCGGGCGCGGACTCGGTGATCAGCACCGCGATGCGCTCGCCGTGCCAGAGCGCGCGCAGCTGCTCGAGCTGCTCGGCCTGTTCGATCGGCGCCTGCGCAAGCGTCGGATACGTGCGCAGGAAACGCGCGCGATACGCATAGAGGCCGATGTGCCGATAGACCGGGAAAGCAGGCGCAGGCATGGCTGCGACGTCGGGCCAGTGCGGCTGGTACGCGTCCCGGCTCCATGGAATCGGCGCGCGCGAGAAGTACAGCGCGACGCTCTGCGCGTCGAGCGCGACCTTCACGACGTTCGGGTTGAACACGTCGGCCGAGTCGTGGATCGGGTGGGCGGCCGTCGCAATCGCGCACGCCGGATGCGCGGCGAGGTGCGACGCTACGTCGCGCACGAGTACGGGGTCGATCAGCGGCTCGTCGCCCTGAACGTTGACGACGACCGTGTCGTCGCTCCACCCGAACGTCGCCGCGACTTCCGCGAGACGGTCGGTGCCGGACGGATGGTCGGCGCGCGTCAGCACCGCTTCGAAGCCGTGATCGCGCGCGGCATCGAGCACGCTCTGCGCGTCGGACGCGACGAGCACCTGCTGCGCGCCCGCCTCACGTGCACGCTCGGCGACGCGCACGACCATCGGCTTGCCGCCGAGATCGGCGAGCGGCTTGTTCGGGAGCCGCGTCGACGCGAGCCGGGCGGGAATGACGGCGATGAAGGGTTGCGGGTGAGTCATCGGGGCGGGCGGTGAAGAGAACGGAGCGGGCGGCGCGCCTGGCGCGGATCGCCCGGAGGGTTCGGCGCCCTGGCCGCGGACGGGCCGCGGCTCGGGCTGGAGCGGGGTCGGGCGGCTCAGCGGCCGGCCGGGTCGACCGGCGTGCCTTCGACGGTCTGGCGCGCTTCGTCGACCAGCATCACGGGGATGCCGTCGCGGATCGGGTAGGCGAGCTTGTCCGCGTTGCAGATCAGCTCCTGCGCGGCACGGTCATAGTGGAGCGGGCCTTTGCAGATAGGGCACACAATGATTTCAAGCAGGCGAGCGTCCACGGAGTTTCTCCACAACGAGGGCAATGAGGCGAGGATCGAGCGCGGCTTCGACGGGGACGACCCACAGTCGAGCGTCGCGCCAGGAAGCGCCTAATTTTACTGCATCCTTCTCGGTGATCAGGATCGCGTCGACGGCGTCGTCGACGAACGGATTGTCGGCGAACGCATAGTGATCGGGCAGCGCGCGCGTCGCGGGCGCGAGACCGGCCGCGCGCAGCGTCGCGAAGAAGCGTTCCGGCGCGCCGATGCCGGCCGCGGCGAGGACGCGCTCGTTCGCGAATTGCGACAGCGGGCGGCGCAGCGCCGGCTGGTCGAGGTGCCATGCGGCGCCCGGCGTGAGCGCGAGCGAATAGGTGTCGGGCCACGGCGGCAGCGCGCCGCTGTACGGATCGTTGACGAGCGTCGCATCGCGGTGCCGCGACAGCGGCTCGCGCAACGGCCCGGCCGGCAGCAGGAAACCGTTGCCGCCGAGCCGGTGGTCGAACACGACGAGTTCGACCGTGCGCGCAAGGCGGTAGTGCTGCAAGCCGTCGTCGCTGACGATCACGTCGACGTCCGGATGCGCGGCGCGCAGCGCCTGCGCGGCCGCGACGCGATCCGGGCAGACCCAGACGGGCGCGCCGGTGCGGCGTGCGATCAGGAGCGGCTCGTCGCCGCCC